>JAKONS010000506.1 GCA_022701845.1 Burkholderiaceae bacterium | reverse complement strand
ATGCCGGCAAGGAAGAGATCGCCATCGCCCGCAAGGGCCTGGTCGAGGCCGACAAGCCGCTGGTGAAGGAACTCACCGGGCTGGGCGTGACCGTCACCCAGCTGAGCCCGGCGCAGCAGGAGACCTTCGCCAAGGCCACCAGGCCGGTCTATGACAAGTGGAAGGCGACGGTCGGCGCGGACCTGGTCGCCCGGGCCGAGAAGGACATCGCTGCACGCCGCAAATAGGCGATGCGTCGGCGCCCGGGCCAGCCGCCGATCGGCACCGTGGCGGCCGCGGTCCCATCACCGGCCCGATCGAAAAAGCCCCGCATCGCGGGGCTTTTTACTTGGCCTCACCGGCTGAAGACGGCGGGGATATCGGGCTGCCGATCGCCTAGTGCTGCAGGATCTTGTTGAGAAAGTCCTTGGTGCGCGGCTGGCGCTCCTCGATGTTGCCGAAGAAATCCTCCTTCGAGCAGTCCTCCAGGATGCGGCCGCCGACGTCGATGAAGATCACCCGGTTGGCGACCTTGCGGGCGAAGCCCATCTCGTGGGTGACGACCATCATGGTCATGCCTTCCTTGGCCAGGCCCACCATCACGTCGAGCACCTCGCCGACCATCTCCGGGTCGAGCGCCGAGGTGGGTTCGTCGAACAGCATCACGTTCGGATCCATCGACAGCGCGCGGGCGATCGCCACCCGCTGCTGCTGACCGCCGGAGAGCTGGCCGGGGAACTTGTCCTTGTGCGCCATCAGGCCCACCCGGTCGAGCATCTTCAGGCCGCGGGTCTTGGCCTCGTCGGCGCTGCGGCCCAGCACCTTGATCTGCGCGATGGTCAGGTTCTCGGTCACCGACAGGTGCGGGAACAGCTCGAAGTGCTGGAACACCATGCCGACCTTGCTGCGCAGCTTGGGCAGGTTGGTCTTGGGATCGTGCAGCGGAATGCCGTTGACGGTGATCTCGCCCTTCTGGAAAGGCTCCAGCGCATTGACCGTCTTGATCAGCGTCGACTTGCCGGAACCCGACGGGCCGCACACCACCACCACGTCGCCCTTGTTGATGTTCACCGAGCAGTCGTTGAGCACCTGCACCGGGCCGTACCACTTGGAGACGTTCTTGATTTCGATCATTTTCTCGGACATGTTTCTTTCTCCTGTTCGTTACTGGAGCGGCTTGCGTCTCCGTGTCTTCACCGCGACTGCCGCGGGACCGGCTTCGCCGGACCGCTGGCAGTGCCCCCTGCAAGGGGGTTGGCGCAGCGACACGAAGTGCGCGAAGCCTGGGGGTATGCCTGTCATCTGATGATGGCGATGCGTTTGTGCAGGCGCTTGACCGTATAGGAGAGCGCGAAGCAGATGACGAAATACACCAGCGCGGCCAGCAGGTAGGCCTCGATCGGCCGGCCGTAGTTCTTGCCCGCGGTCTCGAAGCCCTTGAGCATGTCGTAGGCGCCGATGGCATACACCAGCGAGGTGTCCTGGAACAGCACGATGGTCTGGGTCAGCAGCACCGGCAGCATGTTGCGGAACGCCTGCGGCAGCACCACCAGGCGCATGTTCTGGCCGTAGGTCATGCCGACGGCCATGCCGGCGTTGACCTGCCCGCGCGACACCGACTGGATGCCCGCCCGCATGATCTCGCTGAAATACGCCGCCTCGAACGCGATGAAGGTGACATAGGCCGACACCTCCGCGCCGATCGGCCGGCCGATCAGGAAGGGCACCAGCAGGAAGAACCACAGGATCACCATCACCAGCGGAATGCTGCGCATGCCGTTGACATAGAAGGTGGCGGGCGCTGCGAGCACCTTGTTGCCCGACAGCCGCATCAGCGCCAGCAGCGTGCCGAACAGCACGCCGCCGATGGTGGCGACGATGGTCAGGGTGATGCTGAACCCGATCCCTTTCAGGATGAAGTTGCTGATGACGTCCCAGTTGTAGAACGAAAAGTCGAGGTTCAACATCAGTGGCCCCCTCCGCTGGCGGCGACCAGGCCCGGGATGCGGGTGCGCTTCTCGATGAACGCCATGATGCGGTTGATGGCGAATGCCGAGATCACGTAGAGCGCGGTGACGCCGAAGTAGATCTCGATCGGACGCGAGGTTTCCTCACCCACCTGGATGGCGAACCAGGTGAGTTCGGTGACCGACACCGCGAACGCCACCGACGAGTTCTTGAAGATGTTCATCGCCTCGCTGGTGAGCGGCGGGATGATGATGCGGAACGCCATCGGCAGCAGCACGTAGCGGTAGTACTGCACCGTGGTGAAGCCCACCGCCATGCCGGCGTAGCGCTGGCCGCGCGGCAGGGTCTGGATGCCGGAGCGCACCTGCTCGGCGATACGCGCCGAGGTGAAGAAGCCCAGTGCCAGCACCACCAGCATGAAGCTCGACAGGCCCTTCATCGCCGGGATGAAGGCGGGCACCACGTGGTACCAGAGAAAGATCTGCACCAGCAGCGGCACGTTGCGGAAAGCCTCGACCCAGATGGTGCCGAGCCGGACCAGCATCGGCCGGTCCTGCAAGGTGCGCAGGATGCCGATGCCGGTGCCGACGACCAGCGCCAGTATCAGGGCCAGCAGCGAGACGGAAACCGTCCAGCCCCAGCACGACATCAGCCACTGCCAATAGGTGGGGTCCGCCCCGCCCGGGTCTCGCAGAAAGACCTCCCAGTCCCAACTCGATCCCATCGAGCGCTCCTTATTTTCGAATCATCCGGCGGCACCCGCGGCGCCGCCCACAAAGCAGGCAAACAAAAAGCGCCCGCTGGTGTGGGGCGGGCGCTGGCAGCAATCAGGCGAGAAACGCGCTTACTGCTGCGGGTACTCTTCCTTCGGCTTGTCGTTCAGGTTGGCCCAGGCGGCCTTGGTGGCCGGCGACAGCGGCAGGCCGACCGCCGTGTTGGTCGGCGGGATCGGCTTCAGGAACCACTTGTCGTACAGCTTGGCGATCTCGCCCGACTTGACCTGTGCGGCGATGCTCTCGTCGACGGCCTTCTTGAAGGCGGGGTCGTCCTTGCGGATCATGATGGCGATCGGCTCGACCGACAGGACGTCCGGCAGGATCTTGAAGTCCTTCGGCGCCTTCGACTTGCTGATGTTGCCGGCCAGGATCTGGCCGTCCATCACGAACGCGTCGGCACGGCCCGACTCCAGCAGCAGGAAGCTGTCGGCGTGGTCCTTGCCGGTGACTTCCTTGAAGTCGACGCCGCTGGCGCGCTTGTTCTGCCGGATCAGCTGCACCGAGGTGGTGCCGGTGGTGGTGGCGACGGTCTTGCCCTTGAGGTCGACGATCGACTTGATCGGCGAATCGGCCTTGACGGCGATGCGCACTTCTTCCACGTACAGCGTGTTGGCGAAGGCGACTTCCTTCTGGCGCGATGCATCGTTGGTGGTCGAGCCGCACTCGAGGTCGACGGTGCCGTTCTTGACCAGCGGGATGCGGTTGGCCGAGGTGACCGGCTGGTACTTGATCTCCAGCTGGCTCATGCCGAGTTGGCGACGCAGGTCCTTGATGATGTTCGCGCAGACTTCGTAGTGGAATCCGGTGTAGACACCGTTGCCGAGGGTGAAAGCCAGTGCGCCCGAGGATTCACGCACGCCCTGGGTGATGGAACCCGAGGACTTGATCTTGGCCAGCGTGTCGTTGCTCTGAGCCATGGCGCCAGTGCAAGCGGCCAGGATGGCGAGCGTCAACAGTTGCTTCTTCATGCGAACTCCTAGAAAAGAAAGCGAATAAACGAAAAACAGATTAAGCGATGCGCCCGGAAACGGTGCATTGGGACGAACACGCATCCTGGCCACCAGGCAAGCAGTGTTCGTGCCCGAAAGAAACAAAGGTTTCAATTCCGCATTTACAGCCCGCGCGGACTGTAGGCCCGGGGGTGACACCGAGCCAATGCATTTTAGGTCCAAGGTTATGTCGAATCGTCATGGGAGATAGGGGGCTGCTGGGATACGAGATACGTCCATAACGCATCCGCCACCCGTTTGCCCGCCGCCTTGCCGATGCGGCTGCCGGTACGGGTGCGTACACCGGCTTCGCGCGGTGGCGCCGGCCGCTCCCGGTAGGCCCGGATGTCCAGCCGCACCGACAGGTCGTCCCGCCCCGGCGGGGCGGCGCTTACCAGCCGCCGGCTGCGCAGTTCGCGGCGCACCGCGCTGTGCGGCAGGAAGGCGACGCCGTGGCCCTCCAGCGCCATCGCCTTCAGGCCCTCGGCCATGTCGGTCTCGTACACCCGGTCGAGGTGGATCGGGGTGGACGACTGCTTGAGCAGGCCCTCCACCACCCGCGCCAGGTAGGCACCCGGCGCGTAGCCCAGATACGGCAGGGGCTGCACGCTGCGGCCGGGCAGGCAGAACATCGGCTGGCCGGCGGCGTCGGGGCGCACGAAGGGCGCCACGGTTTCTTCGCCCAGGCTCACCATCTCGTAGCGGTCGGGGTCGAGCTGGAACGGCTGGTCGGGGTGGTGGTAGGCGATGAGCAGGTCGCAGCTGCCCTCGACCAGCCGCAGCACCGCGTCGTGCACGTTCAGCGCGATCAGCCGGCTCTTGATCGGCCCGAAACCGGTGCGCAGCGCGGTCAGCCAGCTGGGAAAGAAGGTGAACGCCAGGGTGTGCGGCACCGCGAACTCGATCACGTCCTTGCCGGCGGCGGTATGCCCGCGCAGCATGGCGCGGGTGGCCTGCAGCGCCTGCAGCACTTCCAGCGACTGGGCGTAGAGGGTTTCGCCGGCCGGCGTCAGCCGGGTCGGGTAGGAGCTGCGGTCGACCAGGTCGGTGCCGGCCCAGGCCTCCAGCGCCTGGATGCGCCGCGAGAACGCCGGCTGGGTCACATGCCGCAATTGCGCCGAGCGGCTGAAACTGTGGGTTTCAGCCAAGCTGACGAAGTCCTCGAGCCACTTGGTTTCCATCGCCGGATTATGAGAAGGTGCCGGCGGCGCGCTACACCGGGGACACGACCCCGCGACCGGCGAAATGCCCGTCGGCGTTGGCCAGGAACCGGTCGATGGTGTTCTGCAGGGCCTGCGGCGAGCGGCCGCCGATGTGCGGGCTGAGCACCACGTTGTCGAGCGCCACCAGCGGCAGCGGCGGCTCGGGCTCGCTCTCGTAGACGTCGAGCCCGGCGCCGGCGATGTCGCCGGCCTGCAGCGCCGCGGCCAGCGCCTCGGTGTCGACCACGCTGCCGCGCGAGATGTTCACCAGATAACCCTCGCGGCCGATGGCGCGCAGGATGCCGGCGTCGATCGCATGGTGGGTGGCGGCGCCGCCGGGTGCCGCCACCACCAGCACGTCGCACCAGTCGGCCAGTGCGGCGAGCGACGCGAAATAGGTGTGGGGCGTGTCGGTGCGGCGGGTACGGCTGAAGTAGCCGACCTCCATGTCGAAGCCGCGCGCGCGCTGGGCGATCTTGTTGCCGATGGCGCCCAGGCCCATCACGCCGAGCTTCTTGAAGGCCAGCTGCGGCAGCATCGGCAGATGGTCGCGGCTGATGCCTTCGCGTGCCGCGCGGTCGTTCTGCGGCAGGCGGCGCACGGTGGCCAGCAGCAGCGCGAAGGCCTGGTCGGCCACCACGTCGGCATTGGTGCCGGCGCCGTTGGCCACCGCGATGCCGCGCGCCCGGGCATGGGCGACATCGACCCGCTCGTAGCCGACACCCAGGGTGCACACCAGCGCCAGCTTGGGCAGCGCGTCGATCTCCTGCGCGGTCAGGCCGACGGTGCCGATGGTGAGCACCACGTCGATGTCGGCCGCCCGCTCGGCGATCTGCTGGCGGCGCTCGGCCTCGGTGGGGGCGTAGATGACGGTGTAGCGTTGTTCGATCTGCGCGCGGAAGGCATCTCCCAGCACGTTGAGCATCAGGACGACAGGTTTCATGGCGGGTGGTTTCGGTTGGGTCGGTAAGAAGGGGCGGAAAGAAGGGTCGGGAATGGGTGTCGCCGATCGCTCAGGCGGGATCGCCGTTCTGCTGCAGGCGCCACATGCGGGCATAGACGCCCGCCATGCCCAGCAGTTCGGCATGGGTGCCGCGCTCGACGATGCGGCCGGCCTCCATGACGAGGATCTGGTGCGCATCGGCGATGGTCGACAGCCGGTGCGCGATCACCAGCGCGGTCTTGCCGGCGGCGGCGGTGTGGAGTTCGGCCTGGATGGCGCGTTCGTTGGCCGAATCGAGCGCCGAAGTAGCCTCGTCGAAGATCAGCACCGGCGGGTTCTTCAGCAGGGTGCGGGCGATCGCCACCCGCTGCTTCTCGCCGCCCGACAGCTTGAGCCCGCGCTCGCCGACCGGGGTGTCGTAGCCCTGCGGCAGGGCTTCGATGAAGCCGTGGATGCGGGCGGCGCGGGCCGCCGCCTCGATGTCCTGCTGGGTGGCGCCGGGACGGCCGTAGCCGATGTTGTAGCCGATGCTGTCGTTGAACAGCACCGTGTCCTGGGGCACGATGCCGATGGCCTGGCGCACGCTGGCCTGGGTGATCTGCCGCACGTCCTGGCCGGCCAGGCGGATGTGGCCGGCATCGACGTCGTAGAAGCGGTACAGCAGGCGCGCCAGGGTCGATTTGCCCGAGCCCGACGGCCCGACCACCGCCACGGTGCGGCCCGGCGGAATCTCGAAGCCGATGCCGTGCAGGATCGGCCGCGACGGGTGGTAGGCGAAGTCGACGTTCTCGAACCGCACCGAGACGCCTTCGGCCGGCACCGCCAGCGGCGTGGCGCCCGGCGCGTCGGCGATCTCGCGCGACTGCTCCAGCAGGCCGAACATCTTGTCCAGGTCGGTCAGGCTCTGCTTGATCTCGCGGTAGATCACCCCCAGGAAGCCCAGCGGGATGTAGAGCTGGATCATGAAGGCGTTGACCATCACCAGGTCGCCGAGCGTCATGCGGCCGGCGGCGACGCCCTCGGTGGCGCGCCACAGCATGGCCACCAGGGCGATGGCGATGATGCATTGCTGGCCGCCGTTGAGCAGCGACAGGGTGCGCTGGCTCTTCACCGCGGCCCGGCGGTAGTTCTCGAGGTTCTCGTCGTAGCGGCGCGCCTCGAAGTCCTCGTTGTTGAAGTACTTGACGGTTTCGTAGTTCAGCAGCGAATCGACCGCGCGGCTGTGGGCGGTGGAATCGAGCTCGTTCATGCGCCGGCGAAAGCGGGTGCGGTACTCGGTGAAGCTGACGGTGAAGGCGATGTAGACCACCAGCGCCGCACCGGTGATCACCGCGAACCAGACGTCGAACTTGACCGCCAGCAGCGTCAGCACCAGGGTCACCTCGATCAGCGTCGGGATGATGCTGTAGAGCGAATACGACACCAGCGACTGCACGCCCCGGGTGCCGCGTTCGATGTCGCGGGTCATACCGCCGGTCTGCCGCTCCAGGTGAAAGCGCAGCGACATCGCATGCAGATGCCGGAACACCTCCAGCGAGATGCTGCGCGAGGCGCCCTCGGTGGCCTTGGAGAACACCAGTTCGCGCAGTTCGGTGAACAGCGAGGTCGACAGGCGCAGCAGGCCGTAGCCCACCAGCAGCGCGATTGGCACGATGGCCACCACCTGGATGCCCGGCGCGCCGTGCGGCGTCATGCGGTCGACCAGCGCCTTCAGCAGCAGCGGCACGCCGACGTTGGCCAGTTTGGCGCCGATCATGAAGGCCAGCGCTATCGCCACCCGCCACTTGTAGCGCCAGAGATAGGGCAGCAGGCGCTTGAGGGTTTCGAGATCGGACCGCTTGGCCGGAGCGGCGCCGGCCGGGGCGGACGCGCTGGAGGGTGGCAGCCGCGAGGCCGCCTCGCCGTAACTTCTCATCGTGTGGCCGGACAATGGAGTCCGTTGAGCTTTCTGTTTGTTATTTCGTTTTGTGCCTCAGGCAGGAGATTGTGCCCATGACCGATTCGCGCATGCCCCACGGCGTGGCATTGCCCACCGACACCGAACTGGTGTTGAAGCTGACGCCCCGCCCGTCGGACTGCAACCTCAACGGCGACATCTTCGGTGGCTGGGTGATGTCGCAAGTCGACATCGCCGGGTCCATCATCCCGGCGCGCTACACCCGCGGCCGCATGGCCACGGTGGCGGTGAAGGAGTTCATCTTCAAGCAGCCGGTGCGGGTGGGCGACATCCTGTCGTTCTTCGGCAAGGTGGTGCGGGTCGGCACCACCTCGATCACCGTCGAGATCGAGGTCTATGCCGAGCGCTACATCGACCAGGGCCGCTATGTGAAGGTGACCGAGGCCACGCTGACCTATGTGGCGATCGACGACGACGGGCATCCGCGCCCGCTGGCCAGCCGCGACGGCCTGCCCGCGACCGCCGCAGCCGCAGCCGGTTAGCACCGACGCGACCCGGCCCGGGCGGCCGCGGCCGATTCACATCGCGGAGAAGTCGGGTCGCCGCTTTTCCATGAAGGCGGCGAACGCCTCGAGCGCCGCCGGCGACTGCACCATGCGGGCCAGCGACTGCGCCTCGTCGTCGATGCGCTGCAGCACCGCCTGCGTCACACCCGCCTTCAGCAGCCGCTTGGTTTCCACCAGGGACGCCAGCGGTTTCAGCGCCAGCTTGCGCGCCTGCGCCGCCGCCACCGAAGAGGCCTCGCTCGGCGGCACCACCCGGTTCACCAGCCCCACCTCCTGCGCCGCCTCGGCCATGAACGGCTCGCCCAGCAGCAGCACCTCGGCCGCGCGGTGATAGCCGAACATCTGCGGCACCAGCAGGCTCGCGCCGGCTTCCGGGCAGATGCCCAGGTTGACGAACGGCATCGAGAAAGCAGCGTTGTCGCCGGCATAGACCAGGTCGCAATGGAACAGCAGGGTGGTACCGATGCCCACCGCCGGGCCGCACACCGCCGCCAGCAGCGGCTTGGGAAAGCTCGCCAGGCTGCGCATGAAGCGGAAGGCCGGCGCATCGGCCGCGGTGGGCGGCGCCGCGATGAATTCGCCGATGTCGTTGCCGGCGGAGAAAACCGTTTCGCTGCCCTGCACCACCACCACCCGCACCGCCGGATCGGCCGCGGCGATGTCGAGCGCGTCGGCCAGCGTGGCGTACATCGCGCGGGTGATGGAATTCTTGCGGTCGGGGCGGTGCAGTGTCAGCGTGAGGACGCCGGCTTCGGTGTGGCTGAGGATGTCGGTCATGCGCTCTGAATTCTCGGAAAAGGGGTAACGGTGGCGGGCCCGAAGGCGCCGGGGCGGCTCCGCCGGGGACCGGCGGCCCTGCGCGACCGGCGAGTCTAGTGCGGCAGCCCGCGCCGGCGCCTCCGGTCAGTCCCGGAAATAGACGATCTGGTGGGTGGTGGCCAGCACCAGCCCGTCGGCGTTCCACAGCTGCGCGCGCTGGTCGAAGAAGCCGTGGCGAAACTCCTGGCCGCGGGCCTCGCCCAGCAGCGCGCTGGTGCCGGAGGCCTCCAGCGCGGCCTGGTCGGCATGGAAATACACCGTCATCGACACGGTGCCCGCGGGCGTGCGGTGGGCGCGGCGCCGCCAGACGCGGGGATAGAACATGTCGCTCATCGCCGCCAGCGAGAGGAAGTCCAGCGGACGTGGCGGCAGGTCGCGCATCCACAGCCGGCTGGTGCTGTCGGCATGCTCGGCGCCGTCCCAGGTTGCGGGCAGCGGGCCGTCGAGCAGGCGGATGTCGTAGCGCTCGCTCCAGGTGAAACCGGCGATCGGCGGCGTGCGCGGCAAGGCGTCGGCCGGCATCACCTGCGGCATCGGCAGCTCGGTGGCCGACCAGGTCTCGCGTCGCAACGCGGTGAGCGCGGTGGCGGTGGCGACGGTAACGACGACGCCCGCGGCATCGGGTTGCGTCAGCGCGATCACCCAGTGCTGCGACGACCGGTTGGTGCGCACCGGCCGCGCTTCCAGCAGAAACGGCGCATCGGCCATCGGCGCCGCGTAGTTGATCGTCAGGGCCGCCGGTTCGCCGAGGCGTTCCGGATGCAGCAGCACCGCCCGCAGCAGCGTCGCGGCGGTGGTGCCGCCGAAGGGCCCCACCATGTTCCAGTAGAGCGCGCCCGGCTGGCCGCGCCAGTGGTGCGGACCGGCCGCCTGCAGGCCGGTCGCGAGGTCGAAGGGATGCATGCCGTCGGCAGCAGGGCGCGGTGCGTCAGCCATGCTCATCGCTCGCGCCGCCCTGCCCTGCCTGCCGCCCGGGTTCAGAGCATCGCCGCGAGGCTGGCGTCGAGGTGCTCGGACGGCTGGCGGCGAAAGCCCGAGCGCGCGAAACGCTGGAGCCGGCCGACGGCGAAGGCGCACAGCACCGACGCCCGCACCGAGGAGTCGGCGGAGGCCGGATCGGCGGCGCCGTCGGCCTCGCCGTCGCGCAGCGCCTGGCGCAACGCGGCTTCGAACTTGTCGAAGAACAGGTTCATGCGCTGCTGCAGCCGCTCGTTCTCGAACACCAGCGCGTCGCCCACCATGACGCGGGTCATGCCGGGATTCTTCTCTGCGAATTGCAACAGCATCGATACCAGCAGGCCGGCATGGTCGCTGGCGCTCTCGGTGCGTTCACCGATCTCGTCGACCAGCGTGAAAACCGATTGTTCGATGAATTCGATCAGCCCTTCGAGCATCTGCGCCTTGCTGGCGAAGTGTCGGTAGAGGGCTGCCTCGCTGACGTCCAGACGGGCAGCCAGCGCTGCCGTCGTCACCCGCTCGGCGCCCGGTTTTTCGAGCATATCGGCGAGCGCGCGCAGGATCTGCACGCGTCGCTCGCCTGGCTTGGGACGCTTGCGCGTACCGATCGCCGGAACATCCGCCGATGGCGGTTCTTGAGTTGTGTTCAATGCTGCCTCGGACATAGCTGTAACCGTGCGTAATCTTTGTCCATTCTCGCACAGGCACTGGCGCGGCAGCGATCTTTCGATCGTGGTTTCAGCGCATCACTAGCACATCAATGCGACCGGATCATCGTGCCGAAGGCCTGGTCGGTAAGAATTTCCAGCAGCAGGGCGTGCGGCACGCGGCCGTCGATGATGTGCACCGAATTGACGCCGCTGCGTGCCGCGTCGAGCGCCCCTTCGATCTTCGGCAGCATGCCGCCGGAAATCGTCCCGTCGGCGAACAGCTCGTCGATCTCACGCGCGCTCAGGTCGGTCAGCAGGGCGCCCGACTTGTCGAGCACGCCCGGGGTGTTGGTGAGCAGCAGCAGCTTCTCGGCCTGCAGCACCGTGGCCAGCTTGCCCGCCACCACGTCGGCGTTGATGTTGTAGCTCTCGTTTTCCTCGCCGAAGCCGAGCGGGCTGATCACCGGAATGAACTGGTCGTCCTGCAGCGCCTTCACCACCGACGGGTCGATCTGCACGATGTCGCCCACCTGGCCGACGTCGTGGAGCTTGGTGGGATCGTCGCGGTCGGGCATCTGCAGCTTGCGCGCGCGGATCAGGCCGCCGTCGCGCCCGGTCAGGCCGACCGCCTTGCCGCCGGCCTGGTTGATCAGGCCCACGATGTCCTGCTGCACCTCGCCGGCCAGCACCCATTCGACGACTTCCATGGTTTCGTGGTCGGTGACCCGCATGCCCTGGATGAACTCACCCTTCTTGCCGAGACGCTTGAGCGCCGTCTCGATCTGCGGACCGCCGCCGTGCACCACCACCGGGTTGATGCCCACCAGCTTGAGCAGCACCACGTCTTCGGCGAAATCCGCCTGCAACGCCGGATCGGTCATCGCATTGCCGCCGTACTTGATCACCATGGTCTTGCCATGGAAGCGGCGGATGTAGGGCAGCGCCTGGGCGAGGATTTCGGCCTTGTCGCGGGGGGCGATATCTGCGAAAGACGAGGCTGCGTCGGAACTGGTGTTCATGGGTTCTGCACGAAGTGGAGTGAAGAGGTTGTGGCTGGCGGAACTCGGCTATTTGCGCAGCCAGTGCGGCACCTTGAATCGCGCGATCGCGACATAGAGGAAAACATAGGTGCATGCGAAAGCGGCGCAGAAACCCGCCAGAACGGGGGTATTGCGCCAGAACAGCAAGGCGGGGAAAACCGTCAGCAGGGCCAGCCCCCACAGATAGGGCGAGGTCCGGTTGTTGCGCATCAGCATGGTGCGGGTGTCGTCGACCGCGGTGCCGCGCACGACCCGCCGGTAGATCAGCTGGTGCAGATGCAACGCGTCGGGCGATCCGGGCGACTGGCCACGTGCCAGCTTGCGGTAGATGGAGAACACCGTTTCCGACACCGGATACATCAGCAGCAACATCGGAAACCAGGGCGACACCTGCTCGTGGCGCTGCACCAGCTTGATGCTGACGATGGCGATGACCACGCCCCAGAGGTAGGCGCCCCCGTCACCCGCGAAGATCAGGCCGCGCGGGTAGTTCCAGAACAGGAATCCCGCTGTCGCGCCGGCCAGGCAGAGCACCAGCGCCGCCAGTTGCCGGTCGCCCAGCTGCAGGCAGACATGGGCGAGCGCCATGCAGATGAACAGGGTGACGGCTGCCGCCAGGCCGTTGTATCCGTCGATCAGATTGAACGCATGCGGCAGGCCGCCCATCGCGAACACCGACAGCAACACCGCCATCAGCGGCAGCCGTGCCAGCCAGTGGTCGAGCACCGGAATGCCCAGGCGCGTCAGCGAAAGAT
>JAKONS010000490.1 GCA_022701845.1 Burkholderiaceae bacterium | reverse complement strand
CGGACGCGTCGTAGAGCGCGTCGAGCACCTCCAGGTAGCTCTCGCCCGGCACGCAGAACACCCGGTCGACCCGGTGCGCGACGAGCGATTCCACCAGCGCCCTGCCGCCGGTTCTGCTGGTGTTGGGAGGCGTGGTGTCCATGTCGTGCTTCCTTGGGTGTTGCGTGGCAACCCGCTAGCGTGCCAGAGCGGGCCGTCCGGCGGTAGTGCGTTTGCCCCGGCGGCGGCCCCGATCGCGCGGTCGCACCCTTTTTGCTTTATCGATGCAGGGCCGAGGCCCAGACCGCCTCGGCGAGCGCCTGCGCCCGGCGTTTGGGCCGGTACAGCCGCACCTCGAAGCGCACCTCCATGCGCCGGTCGCCGGCCAGCGCCATGCGGCCGGCCTTGCAGTGCGCCTGCACCGTCGACCACGGCAGCCAGGCCACGCCCAGGCCTTTGAGCACATATTCCTCCAGCGCGTCGGCCGAGTCGCATTCGATGCGGCGCACCACCGCCGGCGCATGGCGGTTGTGCGCCAGGTGGTCCTCCAGCAGGCGCCCCATCGCCAGCGTCTGGCCATAGGCCAGCAGCGGCAGCGGCGCGCCGGAGGCCATCGAGAACACCGCCTGCCCGCCGGCATCGGCGCGCGACACCGGCACCAGCTTGTCGGAGGCCAGGGTGACGAAGGAGAACTGCCGGCCGTCGAGCCGCACGGTGAGCGCCGGGTGGTGGTAGACCAGCGAGAAATCCGCCTCGTTGCGCTCCAGCATCGAGACCGAATCGGCCAGGCTCGAGGTCACCACCCGCACCTGCGCCTCGCGCACGATCGGCTGCAGCCGCACCAGCCAGTCGGCCAGCACGGTGCGCGCCAGGGTGCGGCCGGTGGCGATGGTGACGGTGCGCGCCTGCCGCCCGGCCGCGCCCAGCAGCTCGGCCCGCGAGCTCTCCAGCCCCGCCACCATCTGCCGCGCCGTCTCCAGCAGCGTGGCGCCGGCCGCGGTCAGCCGCGCCGGGCTGCGGCCGCGCTCCACCAGCGGCGCGCCGGCCCACTGCTCGAGCTGCTGGATGCGCCGCCCGAAGGCCGGATGGGTGACGTTGCGCTGCTCGGCGGCGCGGCTGAAATTGCCGGCGTCGGCCAGCGCGATGAAGTCTTCCAGCCACTTGAGATGCATGGGTCGCCCGGTCGTGATATGTGCCGCAATAGCAGGAGATTGTGCCGAATCGGCACCACCGCGCACCAGCCGCCATCGAAGAATCGACGCACACCCCATCGACGAATCGAGGACATCCATGACCCGCCCGCCCGCCTCACCGTTCCGCCGCGCCGCCCTGTGCAGCGCCCTGCTGGCCTGTCTCGGCGCCAGCGCCACCACCGGCGCCCTGGCGCAGGGCAGCGCCTGGCCGCAACGGCCGATCACGCTGGTGGTGGGCTATCCGCCGGGCGGCAGCACCGACCTGGTCGGCCGCACCCTGGCCACCGACCTGGCGTCGCGCCTGGGCGTGCCGGTGGTGATCGAGAACCTCGGCGGCGCCGGCGGATCGCTGGGCGCGCAGAAGGTGGCCATGGCGCAGCCCGACGGCTACACCCTGCTGGTCGGCGCCAACAACGAGCTCGCCATCAACGGCCTGGTGCGCAAGTCGGTGCGCTACCAGCTGAAGAACTTCACCCCGCTGACCCTGCTGGCCACCCAGCCGCTGGTGCTCACCGCCTCGCCCGCCAGCGGCCTGAAGACCACCGCCGACTTCCTGCGCACCGCCAGGGCCAGGCCCGGCCAGCTCTCGTACGGCAGCTCCGGCGTGGGCACCGCGCTGCACATGACCGGCGAGATGGTCAAGCAGCAGGGCGGCGTCTTCATGACCCACATCCCCTACCGCGGCACCGGCCCGCTCACCAACGACCTGATCGGCGGCAACCTGGATGTCGGCGTCTATGTGCTGTCGAGCGCCCTGCCCCTGATCAAGGCCGGCAAGATCGTCGCCCTGGGCACGTCCGAGGCCAAACGCTCGCCGGTGACACCCGACGTGCCGGCGCTGGCCGAGACGCCCGCGCTGAAGGGCGTGGACATCAACGTGTTCTTCGCCCTGCTCGGCCCGGCCGGCCTGCCCGAGCCGGTCCAGGCACGGCTGAAGACGGCGATGGCCGACATCCTGAAAGCCTCGGACTTCCGCCGCAGCATGGAAGCCGCCGGCTCGGTGGTGCCGACGGTGCAACCCGACCTGGCCGCCTTCATGACATCGGAGACCGAGAAGTACCGGAAGATCGTCGAATTCGCCCACATCACCGACGAATGAAGCCGATGGACTTCACGCTTCAAAAGCCCGACCTCGGCGCCTGGGCCGACGGCAACACCGGCACGCCCGGGGTGTGGCGCTTCGACAGCGGCCAGCCCGGCCGGCACGTGATGATCGCCGCGCTGGTGCACGGCAACGAACTCTGCGGCGCCTGGGCGCTGCAGGGCATCCTGGCCTCGGGCCTGCGCCCGCGCCGGGGCCGGCTCACCCTGGCGTTCTGCAACCTCGACGCCTTCGCCCGCTTCGACCCGGCCGACCACGACGCGTCGCGCTTCGTCGACGAGGACATGAACCGGCAGTGGTCGGCCGAACGTCTGGCCGACCCGCGTTCACGGGAACGCCGGCGGGCCGCCGCGCTCGCGCCCTTCGTGGCCGAGGCCGACTGGCTGCTGGATCTGCATTCGATGCACGAGCCCGGGCTGCCGCTGGCGCTGACCGGGCTGTCGCCGCTGAACGAGGCTTTTGCGGTGGCGCTCGGGGCGCCGGAGACGATCGTCGCTGATGCCGGGCATCGCGACGGGGTGCGCATGCGCGACTACGGGCGCTTCGGCGACCCGGCGGCGATCGCCGACGCGGGCGTGCGCTCGGTGCTGGTGGAGTGCGGGTTCCATGGCGACCCGGTTGCGCGAACCGTGGCGCAGGACCAGTGCGCGCGGGTGCTGGCGCTGTCGGGGGTGGTCGACGCGGAGGCGTGCGCGGCAGCGCTGCCGGGGTGGCGGCAGGCGGATGCGCCTCGGCAGTGGTTGCTGGAGGTGACCGGCGGGGTGGTCGCTACCGGGCGGGAGGTGGTGTTCACCGAGGCGTTCCAGGGGCTGGAGGTGATTGCTGCTGCCGGGACGGTGATCGGGTACGACGGGGGGGTTCCGTTTGCTACGCCGTATGACGATTGCGTGTTGGTGATGCCTTCTGTGCGGCAGGCTCGGAAGGGGGTGACGGTGGTGAGGTTTGCGCGGCGGCGGGTGGCGCGGGGGTGAGGGTCGCCCCTTTGCCTACCGCCTGTGGTGGTATCGCTTCGCCTCAATTTGCTTTGCACCAGTTTCACTGCTGGACGCGTTTCATGCGCGGATCCTGCTGATCGGTTCGTGTTCCCTCGTAGCGGCAGTGATTAAATTGCCGCCAATGACGCGCCTCTCTGACGCATGCCTGAATGCACCGGGCGTCAAAACCCGACTTCAGGCATATCGCGATCGACCCGTGAACGACTGGCCAGTAGCGCGGCTTTCTTAATGCGCTGAAATTGCGCACCATCGCCCATCGCTGAGGCGGCCCGAGGCGTGCTCATCACATCACGCAGCGACTTCGATCAAAATTGGATCAAAAAATAATATCCCAACTCGCTAAACCATCTACTTCGACATCCAATCTGATTCATTCCTTCAGTCATCACGGATTAATATACCAACATCGAATAACAAGGGGATTGACACTCGCGTCGCTCTATGAAAAATTGCCAGGCCTGCAATTTTCAGGTATTTCCCAAAAGGTTGGATCATGATAAATAAGACTGCATCGCTTGCGATTTCCGCCATTTTGATGGCCGCATCTTCTGCGCAAGCAGGATTCGTAACCGAGCATCCAATTCTGACAACACTTCCCAGCGAAATGCTGCCCGATCCGATTGCCTCGCTATCTGAGGCGATGCCAAAACCCGTGGCCGACTCCCTCGATCATCCAAATGAGCAAGTCGCCTGGACCCCATTTTGCGATGTGATCGGCGCACAGGGCGCCGAAGGCGGAATGGGCGGGTACGGTTGGCAAAATTACGGTTGCAATTAAGCACAGATAAAAGAAAGGGCATCCAGCGCCCTTTTAATGAACGATGATTTCACAATTCATGGACAAGGACAATCATATCCGAGATGGCGTCGTAACCGCCGCAGGAAAAGTTGTCGGATTATTAGCCCCCTCAACAATAATAGGTAGCGATCAGAAACGAACCTATGTCAACAGCAAATACGGAATTGCTTCCTTTCCCACCGGGGACGCCGAAGAATTTTGGAAAGCATTGATAAAAAGCGGTGCTGTATTGTTTGGCACAGTCGATGAGGTCAAATCATGCCTATCTTCATTACTTGATCCCCGCCTTAGCAGGAATTTTTCGTACTGGAGCACCGAATCTTCTAACTGTGCACAATTGATAGACAAAGCGACCAGGGTATCCCGGTCCCACGTGGTCATCATCGGCTGCGGCGGCATTGGCTCGCTGAGCGCAATGATTCTTGCAGGCGCTAATATCGAAACCCTAACTTTGATAGATCCCGACTTCATTGAGGAAAGCAATCTCAACCGGCAGTTCTTCTGGACGACCAATGATATTGGACTAAAAAAGGTGGAGGTTCTAAGAGATGCGGTGGCGACGCGTTATCCAGATACCAAGGTCGTCATCAGTTCACTTAACCATAATTTCGATGAATTGCTGTCTTTCGCAAATGATCATGATGCATGCATCGTTACCGCCGATGAGCCTTTAGGCCTTGGCGCTGAACTTTCAGCCGCTTCAAACAGGTTTGTTGTGTGCGGATCGTATTTTCACGGATATTCAAGTTATTCGGCGCAGATCTCGCCACCCAACATGAAGTCGGCTAAAATAAAATGGTTGCGATGCCCAGGATTTATCGCACCTAGTTTCGGACCAGCCAATGCCGAAATCGCAAGCGTGTTATCTTCGATCTGCTTAAATTACCTAGCCAGTCGAAATTTACCGGCGTCCATGGCACTTCAAAAAGCGTGGCGCAGCAATCGGTTCGCTGCCATGACTATATGATCGCTCGAGTATGGGACCCTGCATTTTTTGTGAGATAGTGGCGGGCAGGCTCCCTGCCCACGTCATTTGGGAAGACGAAAAGCACATGGCTTTTCTTTCGATATTCCCGAATACACCCGGATTCAGCGTCGTCGTCACCAAAGAACATCGGCCCAGC
The DNA here is from genome assembly GCA_022701845.1 of Burkholderiaceae bacterium. Next base: position 2,831 of record JAKONS010000490.1, on the reverse strand, counting down.
TATGTTTTTGAACTGGACGATGAGAGTTTCTTAGGATTGATGCGCGCAAGCAGGGCGACGGCCTTGCGACTCGACAACGCATTCGAAGATGTCGGGCGAACCGGCTGCATGATCGAAGGATTCGGCATCGATCATGCCCATGTGAAATTATTTCCCATGCATGGAACAACCGGACCGTGGCGGCAAATCAAGTCAAACAATCCGAGATTTTTTCTCAGTTATGAGGGGTTTATCTCTTCCCACGACTGTCACCGTGCAGATGACCGCGAGCTTGCGGAGTTAGCACGGCGTATTCAAATCTCAGTCAAACTCAAGGGCCTTTGAAACGCCGGAACTTTTTCCCAATCCAGCGAAAACGTCATTGATCCGGAATCAAACCCCCGGCCTTCAACGCACCAGACAAGGCCGCTTCGCATCGAACGTCCACCCCGGCACCAAAAACTGCATCGCCAGCGCATCGTCCCGCGCCCCCAGCCCATGCTGCAGATACAGCTGGTGCGCCTTCTCCACCTCGACCATGTCGAGCTCCACCCCCAACCCCGGCGCGGCCGGCACCTGCACATACCCGCCGACGATCTGCAGCGGCTCCTTCGTCAGCCGCTGCCCGTCCTGCCAGATCCAGTGGGTGTCGATCGCCGTCACCCGCCCCGGCGCCGCGGCCGCCACATGGGTGAACATCGCCAGCGAGATGTCGAAGTGGTTGTTCGAATGCGAGCCCCAGGTCAGCCCAAAGGCCTGGCAGGTCTGCGCCACCCGCACCGAGCCCGCCATGGTCCAGAAATGCGGGTCGGCCAGCGGGATGTCGACCGATTGCAGCGACAGCGCATGCGACAGCTCGCGCCAGTCGGTGGCGACCATGTTGGTGGCGGTCGGCAGGCCGGTGGCGCGCCGGAATTCGGCCATCACCTCGCGGCCGGAGAACACGCCTTCGGCGCCGCATGGGTCCTCGGCATAGGCCACCACGCTGCGCATGCGCTAGCCGAGGCGGATCGCATCCTTCAGCAGCCAGCCGCCGTTTGGGTCCAGCGTGACGCGGGCCTCGGGAAAACGTTCGTGCAGCGCGGTCACCGCATCGACCTCGTCGTCGCCGCGCAGCACGCCGCCCTTCAGCTTGAAATCCTGAAAACCGTATTTCTCCTGCGCGGCCTCGGCCAGCCGCACCACCGCTTCGGGCGTCAGGGCGACCTCGTGGCGCAGGCGGGTCCAGGCGTCGGCGCCGTCGGGCTCGGCGCGGTAGGGCAGATCGGTGCGGGTGCGGTCGCCGACGTAGAACAGGTAGCCGAGCATCTGCACCGCGTCGCGCTGCTGGCCTTCGCCGAGCAGGGCCGCCACCGGCACGCCGAGGAACTGGCCGAGCAGGTCGAGCAGCGCCGATTCGACCGCGGTCACCGCGTGGATCGCCACCCGCAGGTCGAAGGTCTGGGCGCCGCGGCCGCCGCTGTCGCGGTCGGCGAACGAGCGGCGCATCGCGTTCAGCACCGCCTGGTGGTTGCCGATCGACTGGCCGACCACCAGCGCCGCGGCGTCTTCCAGGGTCTGGCGGATCTTCTCGCCGCCGGGCACCTCGCCGACGCCGGTGCGCCCGGAGCTGTCGGTGAGGACGACGATGTTGCGGGTGAAGAACGGCGCATGGGCGCCGCTGAGGTTGAGCAGCATGCCGTCGTGGCCGGCGACCGGGATGACCCGCAGCGCGGTGACGACAGGAGCGGAGGACGACGCGGACAGCGAGGGTGCGGACATGGGTGCGAACCTGGAAAAAGAACGAAATGAGGAATGGAAAAAAAGGAATGCGAGCGGCGGTGAGCCGGACGGGGAGCGGCGCGCGCCGCTGCGTCGTCGTCAGGCCGCGAGCGCCGCCTGGGTGCCCGGCACCGCCACCCGCACCGCCCCGTTATCGAAGAATGCGCGCAGGTTGTCCAGCACCATGTCGGCCATGACGCGGCGGGTTTCCTGGGTGGCGCTGGCGGTGTGCGGGGTGAGCACCACGTTGTCCAGTGCGAGCAGCGCGTCGGGCACGGCCGGCTCCTGCGCGAACACGTCGAGGCCGGCGCCGGCGATGCGGCGGTGCGTCAGCGCATCGACCAGCGCGGCTTCGTCGACCACCGTGCCGCGCGCCACGTTCACCAGAAAGCCTGCCGGGCCCAGCGCTTCCAGCACCGCGGCGTCGATCAGATGCCGGGTGTCGGCACCGCCGGCCACCGTCAGTACCAGGTAGTCGGACCAGCGCGCCAGCTCGACCAGCGAGGCCATATACCGCAGCGCCGAGCCTTCCACCGGGCGACGGTTGTGGTAGGCCACCTCCATCCGGAAACCGGCGGCGCGCTCGGCCACCGCCTGCCCGATGCGGCCCATGCCGACGATGCCGATGCGCTTGCCCGACACCCGCGTCTGCGGCGCGAAGCCGCCGCGCCGCCAGTCGCCGCGCCGCACGAAACGGTCGCTGGTGGTAATGCCGCGCGACACGTCCAGCAGCAGCGCGAACGCCATGTCGGCCACGCAGTCGTTCAACACCCCGGGCGTGTAGCCGACCGGAATGCCGCGCGCCTGCAGCGGCGCCAGGTCGATCGCGTCGAAACCGACGCCGAAGCTGCTCACCACCCGCAGGTTCGGCAGTGCGTCGATCACCGCGGCCTTCAATCCGATCGCCGCCGATGTCGCCACCGCGTCGAACCCGGCCCCGTGCTGCGCCAGGTACGCCGCCGCATCGTCCTGCTCGGCCAGGTTCACCACGTCGTAGGCAGCGGCCAGATCGGTATTGAGCGCCGGCAACGGCAGCCGGCCGATCTGCAGGACACGGGGAGAAGCATTCATGAGGCACACCTGAAAAAGAA
>JAKONS010000486.1 GCA_022701845.1 Burkholderiaceae bacterium | reverse complement strand
TCGAGATGGATTTCGGCGCATGGGAAGGCCAGGCGTGGAACGCGCTGGGCGCCGCCGGGATGGATGCGTGGATGGCGGATTTCGCCGGGTTCGCGCCGGGAGGTGGCGAGACCGTCACCGCCCTCATGGCGCGGGTGCGTGACGCGATGGAAGCCGCCCCGGCCGGCGACACGGTGTGGATCACCCATGCCGGCGTGATCCGCGCCGCCACCCTGATCGCGCGCGGCCTGCCCGACCGGCTGGGTGCGGCCGACTGGCCCGCCGACGCGCTCGCCTTCGGCAGCGTGACCGTCGTCGAGCTGCCACCGGTGCCGGCACCGAAAGACTGACGGCGCCGGCCGCAGGCGACAGCCGCGCCGGGTCGGGTCTGCGAACTCCCTAGCGCAGGGGCGCCATGTCGACGGTCAGCCCGGAGCCGGAAGACGGGCCGTCGCCGTCGCCACCGCCCAGCACCGCGCGCCGCGGCGCCACCGACTGCAGCACATACCCCGGCGCCACCACGCTGCCGACCCGGTAGGGCTTGGCCGGCTGGCCGTCGACCGCGATCAACGCGGCGCCCGCATGGCTGCTGCCCGCCAGCACCCCGAGCAGGGTGAAGCGGCCGGCGGCCGGCGCCGCCGCGGCCACCGCGACGCCGGGCCGCGCGCCCAGCACGCTGGACAGCGCGGTGGTGTCGGGCTCTGCCGCGGCCGGCGCGGCGGCCGGGCGGTATGGCGCGCCGGCCGGTGGCGACGACAGCCGCAGGCCCCAGAAGGCCGCACTGCCGAAGGCCAGGGCCCACAACGCGGAGGTGACTAACGGCCGGGCGAAGCGGGAAGGGATGAACTGTCGCATCGGCCGATTATCATGGTGCGCCGGCCCTCGCGGCCCCCTGCCGCGGCTTCGCGGTACCCGACGGCACCGGCCGCCCTCGCCGCCCGGCTCCGGCCCCGCGACCCGTCCACAACACCTGCCGGTTTCCCGGCACTCTCCCGCCACCGCCCATGCCACGCACCTTTCGCCGCCTTTCCCGCCGCCTGCAGGCCGGTTTCACCCTGATCGAGCTGATGGTGGTGCTGGTCATCATCGGCGTGCTCGCCGCGCTGATCGTGCCGAACGTGCTCGACCGTGCCGACGACGCCCGGGTGACCGCCGCCCGCACCGACGTCAACAACCTGGTGCAGGCGCTCAAGCTGTACCGCCTCGACAACCAGCGCTACCCCACCGCCGAGCAGGGCTTGCAGGCGCTGGTCACCCGGCCGTCGACCGCGCCAGCACCGGTCAACTGGAAGCCCTACCTCGACAAACTGCCCAACGACCCGTGGGGCCGCTCCTACCAGTACCTCAATCCCGGCGTGAAGGCGGAAGTCGACGTGATGTCGTTCGGCGCCGACGGCCAGTCGGGCGGCGAGGGCAAGAACGCCGACATCGGATCCTGGCAGTAGCCCCGATGGCCCGCCGGCTCGCCCGCCCCGCGCGCACGGCCGGGTTCACGCTGCTCGAGATCCTGGTCGTGCTGGCGATCATCGCGTTCGCCACCGCCGGCGTCACGCTGTCGCTGCGCGATCCGTCGGAGACACAGCTCGAGCGCGAAGCCAGCCGGCTGGCGGCATTGCTGGAGTCGGCCCGCGGCCAGTCGCGGGCGCGTGGCGTTCCGGTGGTCTGGCGGGCCACGCCCGAGGGCTTCGCTTTCGACGGGCTGCCGCCGGGCACCCTGCCCAATCGCTGGCTCAGCCCGGGCACCGGCACCGTCAGCGCCAACCCGGTACTGCGGCTGGGGCCGGATCCGCTGATCGGCCGGCAGGAAGTCGCGGTGGCGGTGCTCGCCAGACCGGAACGCTTCCTGCGCATCGGCACCGACGGCCTGCGGCCGTTCTCGGTGCAGCCGGACGCCCTGCCGTGAACCCGACCGCACGCCGCCGCGCCCATGGCTTCACCCTGATCGAGGTGCTGGTCGCCGTCGCCATCGTGGCCATCTCGCTGATCGCCGGCATGCAGGCCACCAGCGCCCTCACCCGCAACGCCCAGCGGCAGTCCGACGTAGTGCTGGCCCAGCTCTGCGCCGGCAACGAGCTCACCCGCATACGGCTCGCGCGCCAGCTGCCGAGCATTGGCGACAACGACGTGAACTGCCAGCAGGCCGGGCAGATCCTGCATGTGCGGGTATCGGTGCGGCCCACGCCGAACCCGATCTTCCGCCGCGTCGACGCGGCGGTCGACGACGGCAATTTCCCGATCCTGCGCCTGTCGACCGTGGTCGGGCAGTACTGACGCCATGGCCACACCGCGCCGCCAGAGCGGTTTCACCCTGATCGAACTGCTGGTCGCCATCAGCATCATGGCGGTGCTGGCGGTGCTGACCTGGCGCGGTCTCGACGGCATGTCGCGGGCCCGCGAGCAGGCCCGCCTGCGCGGCGACGAGGTGCTGGCGCTGCAGGCGGGGCTGGCCCAGTGGGGCACCGACCTGGATTCGATCACCAATCGGCTGCACACCCAGCCGCTCGACTGGGACGGCCGCGTCCTGCGCATCACGCGGCGCAGCAGCGGCAGCCCCGCCGAGGGCCTGCGGGTGGCGGCCTGGTCGCGCCGCACGCTGGCCGACGGCAACAGCTGGTGGCTGCGCTGGGAATCCGGCCCGCTGGTGTCGCTGGCGCAGTGGACGCAGGCCTGGAACCAGGCCGCGCTGTGGGCGCAGAACCCCGGCGACGCCGAACGGCTGCGCGAGGTGGCTGTGGCCCGCTCCGACAACTGGCAGATCTTCTTCTACCGCAACAATGCCTGGAGCAATTCGCTGTCCAGCGGCGATGCGGTCATACCGCCGCCGCCCTCGCCCTCGCCCCCGCCCCCGCCCGTACCGGCTGCGATCACTGTGCCAGATGGCGTGCGCTTGGTGCTGAGCCTTTCGCCCGGCCAAGCATTCGCCGGCACCGTCACCCGCGACTGGGTCCGCCCTACGCTGACGGGTGCCCAGCAATGAGAGTCACACTGCGCTCGCGCCGCTCCGGCCAGCACGGCGCCGCGCTGCTCGCCGCCATGCTGAC
>JAKONS010000472.1 GCA_022701845.1 Burkholderiaceae bacterium | reverse complement strand
TGGGTGTGGCCGCCGAACTGCTGAAGCCTGTGAGCGAGGCCTTTCGCCGCCGAGGAAGTCGACGACCACCTCCTGGCCCACGCGCGGCACCTGCATGGCACCGAACTGGTTGCCGGCCCACGCGTTGGCCACGCGCACCCAGCACGAGCTGTTCTGGTTCTTCTGGCCGTGGCGGTCCCAGGGGAACTCGATCTTGATGCGGCCGAGGGCATCGGTGTAGATGTTGGTCTCGGCCGTGCCGGCGTCGGGCCCGACGACCAGCGCGGTCTCGGGACCGCCGGTCTTGGGTTTGGGCTGGATGGCCTCAGGGCGCAATGCCTCGGTGGTGGGTTGCACGTCGAACTCGACCGCCACGCGCCATTGCCCGCTCAGGCGCTGAGCATCACTCAGAGCCGCGAGACCATCCACGCCTGTGAGGCCAGTGACTGCAGTGACGCCACCAGCAGCCATCGTGGCGCTGCCGACCTGCACGGCACGCTGCGTATCCTCCCAGACGTTCTCGATGACGAAGCGTGTCTCCAGGGTGATGTACTCGACGTTGGCCTGCTCGCGCGGATGGCCCGTCAGGCTGAAGGTGCAGCCCGGCACGATGCCGCGCAGATGGCCCACGCCCGTGGCACGCCGCCCGCTCTGACGCAAGGCCTGCATGCGCAGGCGCGCGAGATGCTCGCCCTGGCCTTCGGTCTGGTTGGCGGCCTTGTCCGCACCTCGGTTGGGCTGGCTGTAGTCGCTGCCGCCCAGGCCCGCGCGATCGCCTCGCCAGAGGTACACGGCCTGCTGCGCGTGGCCAGTCGCGCGCGGTGCGGTGGCCTGGGCATCCAGCGTGGCGCGCGGTCGGGTGTAGTCGTAATCGCGGCTGCCGTACTCGAACAGGCTGTTGACGCCCTCGCGGCCCTGCAGCTTCAGCGGCACCAGCGCCGGTGCGCCGGCCACCTCGGGAATCGCCGCGCTTCGCACCGTCAAGGCTCGGGGGGCATGGAAAAGAGTCATCTGCATCTCCTGAAGACCCATAAGTCAGCAATTGCCATTGCCTTCAAGACAACGTTTCCACAATGATCCTGGAACGAGTGGATTCGCATCGAATTTCGCTTTTCCTTCGAGATGCAATTCCATTGCGACTCATGCGCTGCCTCTCGATCGATTGCATTCCATCGCCCCGCGATCCTGATCGAACCACATGCGCTTCTTGCCGCATGCCGACCCATGGATGGTTGATCCAGCATCGATGATGGGTGTCATCGCGGCAACCCGCACGCCCATGGGGCCGACGCCCGGAGCCGCCCTGGTCATGGTCCCGCAACGAATCTCGGAAAAGACGCAGGCGCACAGGAGATCAGCCGCAATGGATTTCATGAGGACGTTGCATTGACTCCACATGGCCGCAGTCCGACATTCACGTTTCTCAACAAAAGTATTCTTTTATTGAAATTCACTTACTCGCCTTCTCCATAAGTATTAATTTATCGAGATCAAGGATGTGGCATTGATGCACGTCCGAATTGAATTGCGGGCATGTTACGTGATGGATGTGGACATGCGTCCTGACAGTGCTGCCGGTCATTGAAATTGCCGATGACTCTGGCGACATGCCCGACCCCGAACCGCCATTCGCTCGCCGCGAGCATTGCCTCGCGATTCGTCGGTCGATCACCAATGACCGGACCGTCCCGTCACCAGGAAGTGATGCGGGATTCGCCCAGCCATGCAATGACCGGCGAGCGATGCCGCCGGCCTGTCGTGGTGCCGGCGGCGGGCCGGGGCAGCGGTGGTGACGCCAGCCTGGATGCGCGCACTCTTGCGATTCGTCCCGAGTGGATCGCCACCCGTGGAAGCCTCACGCCTGGCGCGGACTTCCCAGCACGCCGACCAGCGTCTCGGCCAGCAGGCCGAGGTCGACGGGCTTGTCGAGATGGGCATCGAAGCCCGCCGCCTGCGCCTCGGCGCGATCGACATCGCGCGTCATGCCCGACACCGCGATCAGCGCCAGCTGCCGCGTGGCATCGTGCCGGCGCAGCTGCCGGGCCAGCCAGTGGCCATCGCGCTCGGGCATGGCGAGGTCGGAGATGACGGCATCGAAGCCGCCCGCCAGGGCCAGCCGGACCGCCTCCTCGGCATCCCCGCACAGCGTCACCCGTGCGCCCTCGCTTTCCAGCAGGGCACCGAAGGCCTGCAGCAGCTGCGGTTCGTTGTCGACCACCAGCACGCGCAGGTCGCCCAGGAGATGATGGGCCCCGCGCTCCTGCGCCGCGATGGCCGAAGGCGAGTCTTGGAGCGGCAACCAGACCTTGAAGCACGCGCCCCGTCCCAGCCCGGGCGACTCCGCCGCCACCCGCCCGCCATGGAACTCGGCCAGCTGCTTGACCAGCGCCAGGCCGATGCCCAGGCCGCCGGTGCGGCGGTTCAGGCCGGTGTCGACCTGCCGGAACATCTCGAAGACGCCCTGCAGGTGCTCCAGGTCGAGGCCGATGCCCGAGTCCCTGACCGCGAGGCAGGCCATGCCGTCGGCGGTGGTGAGCTCGACCTCGATCGTGCCGCCCGGTGGCGTGAACTTGACCGCGTTGGTGACCAGGTTCCAGACGATCTGCTCGACCCGCACCGGATCGGCATGGATGGTCGCGGGCACGGTTCTCACGCGCAGGTGCTGCGACTTCTGCGCCGCGTCGTCGCCGATCGCCTCGACGATGTTGGCGACGGTCTCGGCCCAGTCGAAGAACGACGGCGTCAGCACCAGCTTGCCCATGTTGGCGCGCGAGAACTCCAGCAGGTCGTTGATGATGTGCAGCTGGCTGGTCACCGCCGTGTCGATCGACGCCGTCGCGCGCAGCGCGCGCTCGTGGCCCTGGAGCGCCGGCAGGCGGGCCAGCAGCTGGGCGTTCATCTTGATGACCGACAGCGGGTTCTTGAGCTCGTGCGAGACCACCGCCAGGAACTCGTCCTTCATGGTGCTCACCTCCTGCAGCCGGTCGCGCGTGGCGCGCTCGGTCTGCAGCGCGATCTCGCGCTGGCGCTCGCGCAGCTCCTCCTGGGTGAAGTTGCGGCAGATCTTGGCGAAGCCGACGATGCCGTCGCCCTCCAGTGGCACGGTGATGCCGCTGCAGAAGACCTTCTCGCCATCCCGGCGGACGTGCCAGTGGTCGTCCTCGGCGCGACCGGACTCGCGCGCGCGCTGCAGCTCGCGCTCCGGCAGCCCGGCGCGCCGGTGCTCCTGCGAGAAGATCAGACCGAAGGACTGGCCGATGGCCTCGTCGGCGGTGTAGCCCAGGATCTTCTCGGCGCCGGGACTCCAGGTGACGATGACGCCGGCGCCGTCCATGGTGATGATGGCGTAGTCGCGCATGCTCTCGGCGACCAGCCGCATGCGCTGTTCGCTCTGCCGCAGCCGGTCCTCGACCAGCCGGCGCAGGCTGATGTCGAAGAACGCCAGCACGGCGCCTTCGATGCGGTCCTCGGTGGTGCGGTAGGGCACCACCCGGGCCAGGAACCAGCGGTTGTCGTTGCTGCGCACCTCGCGCTCGCTGCGCGTGAGGTTGTGCAGCACGTTGCGCACGTCCCGCGACAGCTCCGGATAGTCCAGCTGATGGGTGATGTCCAGCAGCGGCCGCCCGATGTCGGCGATCAGCAGGTTGAACAGGGTCGCGGCCTGCGGCGTGAAGCGCTTGAGCTTCATGTCGCGGTCGATGAAGATGGTGCCGATCTCGGCCGAGTTCATCAGATTCTGCAGATCGTCGTTGAGCTTGGTGCTGTCCTCCACGCGCAGCGTGAGCTCGGTGTTGACGGTGGTGAGCTCCTCGTTGACCGACTGCAGTTCCTCGCGGCTGGTCTCCAGCTCCTCGGTGGTCGAGCGCAGTTCCTCGTTGATGGTCTGCAGTTCCTCGTTCGAGGCGCGCAGCTCCTCGGTGAAGGCGGTCGATTCGCCGACCGTGTTGCGCAGGCGGGCCTCCAGCTGCAGCAGCTCGGCCTCGAGCGCCTCGACCACCGGATCGCGTTCCGCGCGCTCGACCAGCGGCAGATTGAGGCTCTCGCGCACCTCGTTGAAGACGATCAGCATCATCCGCCCCGGCGCTTCGTCGAGGGCCGGCCGCACGGTCATGATCACGGCATGCGGCACGCCGTTGACGACCAGGCGCACGCGCGAGGCCTCGATGCTCGAACCGGTCTGCGCGGCCCGGTGGATGGCGGTGCGCAATTCGACCCGCAATTCCGGCCGGATCAGCTTGAGCAGCTTGTTGGTCGGCGCGCCCTCCGGCACGCGCAGCAGGTGCGACGCCCGCTCGCTGACGTGCAGCACGGTGTCGTCCTGGTCGACCAGGACGGTCGGCGGCGAGTACTCGCGCAGGATGCGCTCGTGCAGCATCTCGAGCGGCGGCTTCGGCGCCACCTCGCGCACCAGGCCTACCGGCCCCACGTAGACATCCGGGATGCGTGTCGGGATCGGCGGCAGCACGCGCGCCTTGGTCGACTTGGCATTGACGCGGTAGATGCGCCGGATCTTGTCGACGTCCTCGAAGTGACCCTCGGCGGCATCGACGGTCTCGGAGCTGCCCATGAACAGCAGCCCGTGCAGCTTCAGCGCGAAGTGGAAGCTGCGCAGCGCCTGGGCCTGAGCGGACCGGTTGAGGTAGATCAGCACGTTGCGGCAGCAGATCAGGTCCATCCGCGTGAAGGGCGGATCGCTCAGCAGGTTGTGCGCGGAGAAGATGACGCTGTCGCGCAGCTCCTTGTTGATGCGCAGGCCGGCGTCCTCCTGGATGAAGAAGCGCTGCAGCCGGCTCGGCTCGACGTCGGCCGCGATCGACAGCGGGAACACGCCGGTACGCGCCGACGCCACCGCGCGCTCGTCGATGTCGGAGGCGAAGACCTGGATCTGCGGCCCGTGCGGACCCAGCAGCTCGTGCAGCAGGATGGCGATGGAATAGGCCTCCTCGCCGGTGGCGCAGCCGGCCACCCAGGCGCGGAAGGGCTGGATGCCGGGCCGCTCCTCGATCAGCCGGCCCAGCGCCTTGCGCAGGGCCTCGAAGGCGTCGGGGTCGCGGAAGAAGTTGGTGACGCTGATCAGCATGTCCTGCAGCAGCGCCGGCGTCTCGCGTGGCTGGGTGTCCAGGAGCTTGCGGTAGGTGGGCAGGTCGGGGACGGCGTTGACCTGCATCCGCCGCTCGATGCGCCGCAGCACCGTGCCGCGCTTGTAGTCGGAGAAGTCGTGCCCGGTGCGCTCGCGCAGGATCGCCTTGATGGAGACCAGCGCCTCCTCGGCCAGCACCTCGGCCTCGCCGGTCGAGGACAGCACTTCCAGCTCGGCGGGCGGATGCGGCAGCTCCAGCCGGCGGGCGTTTTCCCAGAGCAGCACCAGCTGGGCCGGCATCTCCTCCAGCGTGAGCACGAAGTCGATCACGCCGGTCTGGATGGCGGCGCCGGGCATGCCGTCGAACTCGGCGTCCTCCAGGCTCTGCGAGATCGCGACGCCGCCCAGCTCCTTGACCCGGCGCAGCCCCTGCGCCCCATCGCTGCCGGTGCCCGACAGCACGATGCCCACGGACCGCTCGCGATGCGCCTGCGCCAGGGTGCGGAAGAACAGGTCGATGGAACTGCCACGCGCCTGCAGCGTGAGCAGGGGAGCGACGTGCAGGTGCCCGTCGCTCATGATCAGCTTGAGCGCGGGCGAGATCACGTAGATGTGATCGACCTCGATCCTCACGGATTCGGTGACGGTCCGGATCGGCAGCGCTGTCGCGCGCTGCAGGATCGCGCCGAGCATGCTCTCGTGCTCGGGGCTCAGATGCATCACGACGACGAAGGCCATGCCCGGCGCGGGCGGCATCCTCTGCAGCAGCTTCTGCAGCGCGCCCAGACCGCCCGCCGAGGCACCGATGCCGATGACGGGGAAGTTGAGATGGCTCTTGGCGACGTCGAATTCTTCGGGATCTGC
>JAKONS010000084.1 GCA_022701845.1 Burkholderiaceae bacterium | reverse complement strand
AACGAATCGGCCCGGCCCTGGAGCAACGCACCGCAGCGCCAGGGCGGTCTGGCCTTCGAGACCGCCGGCATACCCGTGGCCGACCTGGGCGCCCTGTGGCAGCGCTCGCCGCCGCGCCCGACCGGGGTTTCGGTAGCCGCGCCAGACACTGGCGCCTCCGAATGGCCCGAAGGCGATACCTGGCCGCTGGGCCGCGCCCTAGCGCAGCTGCAGGGCATCTACATCCTGGCCGAGAACGCCCAGGGCCTGGTGGTGGTCGACATGCATGCCGCCCACGAGCGCATCGTCTACGAGCGGCTCAAGAACCAGCTCGACGCCGACCGCATCGCCAGCCAGCCCCTGCTGATACCGACCACCTTCGCCGCCACGCCGCAGGAAGTGGCGACCGCCGAATCGTGCACCGAGGCGCTGGCGACCCTGGGCCTGGAGATCACCGCCTTCTCGCCGCGCACCCTGGCGGTGCGCGCGGTGCCGACCTCGCTGGTGCAGGGCGACGCGGTGGAGCTGGCCCGAAGCGTGCTTGCCGAACTGTCGCAGCACGACGCCAGCACCGTGGTGGAGCGCGCCCGCAACGAACTGCTGGGCACCATGGCCTGCCACGGGGCGGTACGCGCCAACCGGCGTCTGACGCTGGAGGAAATGAACGCGCTGCTGCGGCAGATGGAGGCCACCGAGCGATCGGACCAGTGCAACCACGGCCGGCCGACCTGGCGGCTGCTGTCGGTGCGCGAACTCGACGGCCTGTTCCTGCGGGGCCGCTGAAAAGCGCCCGTCGCACCGTGCCGGATCGGCTCCCGCCGCGATAAAAGCGGTGTTCGACCGGCAATTACAGGGTTCTTCCTGTCCACCCGGTTGTGTACCCGGACGTTAACCAGCGGAACCTAACCCTAACCGAGCGCTCGATCACCTCCATGACCAAGGCCCGTCCCTTCCTCGCATCCTTTGCCGTCGGCATGGCAGTGCTGGCCGGCTGCTCGACGCTCGACTACAAGCAGCGCGAGTGGATCTTCCAGCCCAGCGACCGCGCCTGGGGCAATGTGCAGAACGCGCCGGACATGCAGGATGTCTGGATCGACTTCAACTCCGACACCGAGGCCGGCCCCGGCCGCCTCCACGCGCTGTGGCTGCCCGCGGCCACCGCACCCAACCTGCCGCACACCGTCGCCACACCCACCCCCGAGGCGGTCGGCGGCCCGCCGGTGCTGCTGTATCTGCATGGCGCCCGCTGGAACGTGCTGGGCTCGGCCGGCCGCATCCGGCGCATGCAGGAGATGGGCTTCTCGGTATTGGCCATCGACTACCGCGGCTTCGGCAAGAGCAGCGCCGGCCTGCCCTCGGAAGACACCGCCCGCGAAGATGCGCGAGCCGCCTGGGAATGGCTGGCCAAGCGTTTTCCCGACCGCTCCCGCTATGTCTTCGGCCACTCGCTCGGCGGCGCCATCGCCATCGACCTGGCCACCGGCATCCAGGACGCCAGCGGCGTCATCGTCGAAGGCACCTTCACCAACATCACCGACGTGGTGAGCAACTTCAAGTGGGGCTGGCTGCCGCTGTCGGCGCTCATCACCCAGCGTTTCGAGTCGATCGACAAGGTCAAGCGCATCCACGCGCCGCTGCTGGTGGTGCACGGCACCGACGACAGCGTGATCCCGGCGGCCCTCGGCAAGCGGCTCTATGAAGCCGCCACCGGCCCGAAGCAGTTCGTGCTGGTGCAGGGCGGATCGCACTACAGCACCAACGCGGTGGGCGAAGCGCAGTACCGGCGGGCGCTCAACGGGCTGTTCGGGCTCAACACGCTGGAAGCGCCGAGCGTGTCGCAGACCTCCCAAAGTTCGCAGGCCGCGCAGAACTCGCAGTTTTGAAAGCTACGGGGGGGCGATCCCCCGGCCGATGGCGCCCGCTGTCCGGCGCCGCCGCGAATACCTCTTGTCGCGTCTCCCCGCAGGTCCTCTGCTAACCTCGTCCGATGCCCGGCGCCGCGACGATCTCCCCCACCCCACTCCAGCCGGCCCGACCGCATCACGCCCTGCCCGCCCTGTCGATCGCCGGCCCCACCGCGGCCGGAAAAACCGCTGCGGCGCTGGCGGTGGTCCGGCACCTGGCGCCGCGCTTCCCGGTCGAGATCGTCAGCGTCGATTCGGCACTGGTCTACCGCGGCATGGACATCGGCACCGCCAAGCCCGATGCGGCCGAGCGCGCGGCGGCACCGCACCACCTGATCGACATCCTCGACCCGGCCGAACGCTACAGCGCCGCCGCCTTCGTCGCCGATGCCGAAGCCGCCATCGCCGCCGTCCGCGCGCGCGGCGCCCTGCCGCTGCTGGTGGGCGGCACCATGCTGTATTTCAAGGCCCTGTTCGACGGCCTCGACGCGATGCCCCCGGCGGACGCAGCAGTGCGCGCCGCCATCGACGCCGAAGCCGCCGAGCACGGCTGGGCGGCGCTGCATGCCGAACTGGCGCGGGTCGATCCGGTCACCGCGCAGCGCCTGGCACCGCTCGACAGCCAGCGCATCCAGCGCGCGCTCGAGGTGTGGCGCAGCACCGGGCTGCCCCTCAGCCACTTCCACCGCCGTACCGACCGGCCCACGCCCGCACCCGGTGCGCCGTCGGCCGCCACCCTGGTCTCGCTGGAGCCGGCCGACCGCGCCTGGCTGCACCGCCGCATCGCGCAACGTTTCGACGCCATGCTGCAGGCCGGCTTCCTCGACGAGGTGGAAGCCCTGCGCGCCCGGGGCGACTTGTCGCCGGAGCTGCCGTCGATGCGCTGCGTCGGCTACCGCCAGGCCTGGGAAACGCTCGACGGCCTGCACCCGGCGAGCGACCTGCGCGACCGCGGCATCGCCGCCACCCGCCAGCTCGCCAAGCGCCAGTTCACCTGGCTGCGCGGCCGGCCCGACCGGCAGGTGGTGGCGGCGGATGCCCCCGACGCCCAGGCGCAGGTGCTGGCCCGGATCGACGCGCTGCTGGCGCAGGCGGCCGCATGAACGCCGCCGTCACGGTGCGCGGCCTGGCCAAGCGCTACGGCGCCTCCAGCGTGTTCGAGAACGTCGATTTCTCGGTGGCGCCGGGTGAATTCGTCGCCATCGTCGGCCCCTCGGGCGTGGGCAAATCCACCTTGTTGAACTGCCTGGCCGGCCTCGACCATTGGGATGCCGGCAGCGTCGAGGCCGCCGGCACTGCGCTGGACGGCCTGGACGAATCCGCGCGCGCCCTCTGGCGGCGCCGCCATGTCGGTTTCGTGTTCCAGGCGTTCCACCTGCTGCCGCATCTGGACGTGGCGCAGAACATCGCCATGCCGCTGATGCTGCTCGGCATGCCGGCGCCGCAGCGCAAGGCGCGGGTGGCCGAGATGCTGGCCGCGG
>JAKONS010000083.1 GCA_022701845.1 Burkholderiaceae bacterium | reverse complement strand
CCACCGCCAGCCAGATCCGTACATACAGGCGCTGGCCCATGCGCCAGAGCGCACGGGAGCGGCGCTGCAGGGAGTCCTTCACGGCGACCGTCACGGGGCTAGTCTTGCTGCTTGGCGAACACGTAGCCGACACCGCGCACCGTCAGGATTCTTTTCGGGTTCTTGGCGTCTACCTCGATGGCCGCGCGGATGCGGCCCATATGGACGTCGATCGAGCGGTCGAAGGCTTCGAGTTCGCGGCCGCGCACGGCCTCCATGATCTGGTCGCGCGTCAGCACCCGTCCGGCGCGCTCGGCCAGCGCCACCAGCAGGTCGAACTGGTAGGACGTGACTTCGGCATGCTGGCCGGCGACCGTCACCGTGCGCGCGTCGCGGTCGATCTCGAGCGAGCCGAACTGCAGGGTGCGTGCGGCGCCGGACGGACCCTCGCTGCGGCGGCGCAGGATGGCGCGAATGCGTGCCAGCAGCTCGCGCGGCTCGAAGGGCTTGGGCAGGTAGTCGTCGGCGCCCAGCTCCAGGCCGATGATGCGGTCCA
Organism: Burkholderiaceae bacterium; assembly: GCA_022701845.1. Next base: position 17,731 of record JAKONS010000083.1, on the reverse strand, counting down.
TCGGATCGCCCTTGGCGGTGAGCATCAGCACCGGCACCTGCGCCATCTGGCCGGATAGCCCGCGAATGCGGCGGCAGACGTCGAGACCGTCCATGTCGGGCAGCATCAGGTCGAGGATGACCAGGTCGGGCGGATGGGACGCGTGCTCGCCCTGCAGCTTCTGCAGGCCCTCGCCGGCGGTGCCGGCATGGGTGAAGCCGAAACCGGATTGGGAAAGGTACTCGCCGACCATCTGGGCCAGGCGGGTGTCGTCTTCGATCATCAGGAGTTGGGGACTGGGCATGGGGGCATCCTCCTGCGGCCGGTGGCTGCGGGGGTTGTAGGGGCCGTAAAGTTAGGTAAACGGATGCGGCTTGGCCACCGGGGTGGCCCGCCGCGCCAGCGCCACCAGGGCCAGCACCGGCAGGCCGAGCAGCGCGGTGCCGACGAAGAACGGGCCGTAGCCGAAGCGGTCGACGACATCGCCCGAGAAGCCGGCGATGAACTTCGGCAGCACCAGCATCAGCGAGCTGAACAGCGCGTATTGCGTAGCCGAATAGCGCAGGTTGGTGAGCCCCGACAGATAGGCCACGAAGGCCGAGGTGGCGATGCCGCCGGCCAGGTTGTCGGCCGCCACCACCAGCACCAGGCCGGTGAGGTCGTGGCCGCGGGTGGCCAGCCAGGCGAACAGCAGGTTGGTGGCCGCCGACAGCACCGCGCCCAGCATCAGCACCCGCAGCACGCCCAGGCGCATCGCCAGCGCGCCGCCGGCGAAGGCGCCGACCAGGGTCATCACCACGCCGTAGAGCTTGGTGACGGTGGCCACCTCGGCCTTGGTGTAGCCCATGTCCACATAGAACGGGTTGGCCATGATGCCCATCACCACGTCGCTGATGCGGTAGACGGCGATCAGCGCCAGCACCAGCAGCGCCCGGCTGCCGTAGCGCCGCAGGAAGTCGGCGAACGGTTCGACCAGCGTGCCGCGCAGCCATTCGCCGGCGCTGCGGGCGGCGGCCGGCGGGCGCGGCGCGGGCTCGGCCGACAGCAGCGTGGTGGCGATGCCGACCGCCATCGAGGCCGCCATGACGCCGTAGGCGAAGCGCCAGGCCGCCGGCTGGTAGCCCGGCGCGCCGCCCAGTTCGGCATAGGCCGCCAGCGCCAGCACGCCGGCGCCGGCCCAGATCATGGCCAGCCGGTAGCCGGTCTGGTAGGTGGCGGCCAGGGCCGCCTGGCGCTCGGCACCGGCCGATTCGATGCGGAAGGCGTCGAGCGCGATGTCCTGCGTGGCCGAGGCGAACGCCACCGCCAGCGCGCACCACACCACCGGCTGCAGCGACCGGTACGGGTCGCCGAGCGCCATGCCGGCCAGGCCCGCGGCCACCGCGCACTGCGACAGCAGCAGCCAGGCGCGGCGCTGGCCCAGGCCGCGGCTCAGCCACGGCAGCGGCAGCCGGTCGACCAGCGGCGACCACACCCACTTGAAGGCGTAGGCCAGGCCGATCCAGCTGAGGTGGCCGATGGAGGATCGGTCGATCGACGCCTCGCGCAGCCAGAAACTGAAGGTGCCCAGCACCAGCAGCAGCGGCAGGCCCGAGGAGAAGCCCAGCGCCAGCATGCGCAGGCTGGCCGGTTCGCCGTAGACCCGCAACGCCTGCCACCAGGACGGGCGCGCAGCGGCGGGGGTGTCGGCGTGCGAGGAGGAGGGGGCGGAAGTGGCGGGCGGCATGGCGGACGAGCGAGAGCCGCCCATTATTGGCGCCAAGCCGTGCGGCGCCATCGCCCTGGCTAACATCGTCGCCATGCCCTGCCCGCCCGCGCCCATGCCGCCGATGCCCCCATCGATGCCGATACCCGACGGCGCGGCGACGGCGGCGGCGCAGGCGCTCGGCCGGCGCGCCGAGGAGGTCTACACCCGGGTGCAGCAAGACATCGCCTGCTTTCGCCGGGTGCCCGGCGACCGCTTCACCGAGAACGAGATCGCCGAGCAGCTGGGCGTGTCGCGCACACCGGTGCGCCAGGCGCTGTACCGGCTGCAGGAGGAGGGCTATGTCGAGGTGCTGTTTCGCAGCGGCTGGCGGGTGCGGCCGTTCGACTTCGCGCGTTTCGAACAGCTCTACGAACTGCGCCGGGTGCTGGAAGTGACGGCGGTGCACCGGCTGTGCGAGGCCGGCCGCACGCCGGGCCATGCGCTGCTGGACGCCCTGGCGCACCGCTGGCTGGCGCCGCCCGAGGAGCGCAGCCGCAACGCGGTCGACGTGGCGGCGTGGGACGAGGCGTTCCACTGCGACATCGTCGCGGCCGCCGGCAACGACGAGATCGCGCGGGTGCACCGCGAGGTGACCGGGCGCATCCGCATCATCCGGCGGCTCGATTTCACCCGCCTGCCGCGCATCGATGCCGCCTACCAGGAGCATGGCCAGATCCTCTCGGCCATCCTCACCAAGCGCGGCGCCCAGGCGGCGATGCTGCTGCGCGCGCATATCGAGTCCAGCCAGGCCGAGGTGCACAAAATCACGCTGCACCAGGTGCACATGGCGCAGCGGGCCGGGCGTGCACCGGGCGGCGCCGGCGTCTGACGCATGGCTGCGGCGGCGGCATCGAACCGTCACGCGGCGGCGCGAGAATGCGCCCCCATGTCCCGCACCCCACCCCGCATCGCACTCACCGTCGAACGCCACAGCGCCCAGACCTTCCACTGGGTGCTGCTCGAGTCGGTGGGCGCCGCGCACGAATACCGCAAGCTGATCGAGAGCGCCGACATCTACCGCAGCTACCGCGAGGCCTTCGAATGCGGCCTGGTGGCCCTGTGGAAGATCGCACCCGAGCTCGACGACGGGCCGGTGCCGGCCGCCGGCTAAATGTCATCGGGCTGTCATCAAAAGGCTGTCGCGGGGGGCTAGGGTAGGGGGTTTCCCTGAACGAGTCCGCTCGATCCCTCGCCCATGAATGCCATCAAGACCGCCCGCCGCCTGCTCAAGCACGACCCCACCTCCGAATCGTCCAAAACCCTGGCCAGCCTGGTGATGGCGCTGGAGTCCGAGACCGACTCCTCCTTCAAGCTGGCCGGCCTGTACGAGCTGGACCTGAAGTCGTTCGAGCTCGCCATGGCGATCCTGCACGAGTGGCGCATCGACCGCTACTACGCCAAGAAGGCCAAGCTGTTCGACCTGTCGCGCCAGGTCCATGGCCTGGACGCGGTGGACGCCGCGCCCGGCGCTCCGGCCGACACCGCCGCCACCTGAGCGGCGATCCGGCGCGCCGACGGCGGCGCGTCCGTGGCGGGTAGCGCGTCCCGCCACGCGCCCGGCGAACGGCCGGCAGCGAAAACAGCGGCAAATGCGCCAACCATCGGCACCGTCGAGCCGCTACAGTGAATCGGCGCAGCCAGCTCGAACCCCGTCGATCCTGCCGTTCCCCCAACCGGCACCCCGACACCCCCATGAAAACCGCTGTCTTCAGCGCGCGTCCCTACGATCGCCGTTTCCTCGACGAAGCCGCCCAGGCCCGCTCGCCCGCTCCCGAACTCGTCTATTTCGACGCCGCCCTCGGCCCCGACACGGCCGCCCTGGCCGCGGGTTGCGGCGCGGTGTGCGTGTTCGTCAACGACCGCCTCGACGCGCCCACCCTCGAGGCCCTGGCCGCGCTGGGCGTGGGCGCGGTGCTGCTGCGCTGCGCCGGCTTCAACCAGCTTGATCTCGCCGCCGCCGGCCGGCTCGGCCTGTTCGTGGCGCGGGTGCCGGCCTATTCGCCGGAAGCAGTCGCCGAGCACACGCTGGCGCTGGTCATGACCCTCAATCGCCAGACGCACCGGGCCTTCAACCGGGTGCGGGAAGGCAACTTCATGCTCGAAGGCCTGCTGGGCCACACGCTGCACGGCAAGACGGTGGGCATCGTCGGCACCGGGCGGATCGGGTTGGCCACCGCCCGCATCTTCCACGGCATGGGCTGCACCGTGCTGGGCTGCGACCCCTTCCCGGCGCCGCAGTTCGACGGGCTCGGCCGCATGGTGGCGCTGGTCGAACTGCTGGCGCAGGCCGACATCGTCTCGCTGCACTGCCCGCTGACCGACACCACCCGCCACCTGATCGATGCCACCGCCCTGGCTCGCATGAAACCCGGCGCCATGCTGGTCAACACCTCGCGCGGCGCGCTGGTCGACACCGGTGCGGTGATCGACGCGCTCAAGTCGCGCCACCTCGGCCATCTGGCGATCGACGTGTACGAGCAGGAGGGGCCGCTGTTCTTCCAGGACCGCTCCGGCGAAATCATCGACGACGAGGTGTTCCAGCGCCTGATGAGCTTTCCCAACGTGCTGGTCACCGGCCACCAGGGCTTCTTCACCGTCGAGGCGATGCGCGAGATCGCCGCGACGACGCTGCACAACCTGCGCCACTTCGCCGCCGCCACGCCCTGCCCGAACCGGGTGGCGCTGCCGTGAACCCGGCGCTGGCGGCGGTGTGGCAGCAGAGCTACGACCCGCTGGGCAACGCCTACCTGTCGGCGGGGGCGGCGGCGCTGCCGGTGCTGTTTTTCCTGCTGGCGCTGACCGTGCTGAAACTCAAGGGGCTGACCGCGGCGCTGCTCGCGCTGGCGCTGTCGGCGGCGGTGTCGTTCGGGGTCTTCGGCATGCCGGCCGGCAGCATCCTGGGCGCGGCGGCGCTGGGCATCGCCAACGGCGTCTTCCCGATCGGCTTCATCGTGCTGATGGCGGTGTGGCTCTACCGGCTGGCCATCCGCAGCGGAAAGTTCGGCGTGATCCGCGGCAGCATCGCCCGCATCTCCGAGGACCAGCGCATCCAGGTGCTGCTGATCGCCTACTGCTTCGGCGGCTTCCTGGAGGGCGCGGCCGGCTTCGGCGTGCCGATCGCGATCTGCGCCGCCCTGCTGGTCGAGCTGGGCTTTCGGCCGTTGAAGGCCGCCATGCTCTGCCTGCTGGCCAACGCCGCATCGGGTGCCTACGGCGCCATCGGCATCCCGGTGCTGGTCGGCGCGCAACAGGGCGGCGTGCCGCTGGCGGAGATGTCGCGCATGCTGATCGTGATCCTGCAGGTCTGCGCCGCATGCGTGCCCGCCGGCCTGGTCTGGGTGCTGGACGGCTGGCGCGGGCTGCGCGAGACCTGGCCGGTGCTGCTGGCCGTCGGGCTGGTGTTCAGCGGCGTGCAGACGGCGACGCTCTATCTGCTGGGGCCGGAGCTGGTCGACATCCTGGCGCCGCTGGCCGCGATGGCGGTGCTGGCCGGCCTCATGCAGGTGTGGCGGCCGCGGCGCATCCACCGCGAGGCCGGTGCGCAGCCGCTGTCCGCGCCGTCGTCCATGCCGTCGTCCGCGCCGGCCGGCGCATCCGTCGGTGCGGTGCTGCGCGCCTGGTCGCCGTTCTACCTGCTGACCGGCACGATCCTGGTCTGGAGCCTGCCGGCCTTCAAGGCGATGTTCGCCCCGGGCGGCTGGCTGGCGGCCACCGTGCTGCGGCTGCCGATCGCCGGGCTGCACCTGCGGGTGCAGGAGCTGCCGCCGCTGGTGGCCAGCGCGCACACGCTGCCCGCGGTGTGGAACCTGGGCCTGCTGCAGGCCTCCGGCACCGCGATCCTGCTGGCCGCGGTGCTCACCACCGCGCTGTCGCCCAAGCTCACCTTCGCCGCCGCGGCAGACGAACTGCGCCGCGCCGCAGCCGACCTGTGGAAGCCGCTGGCCACCGTGTCGCTGGTGATGGCGGTGGCCTATGTGACCAACTTCTCGGGCGCCTCCTCCACCATCGGCTTCGCGCTGGCGCAGGCCGGCGGATGGTTCCCTCTGGTGTCGCCGGTGATCGGCTGGGTGGGGGTTTTCATGACCGGCTCGGTGGTCAACAGCAACACCCTGTTCGCGCATCTGCAGGCGGTCACCGCCCAGCAGATCGGCACCGGCAGCGCGCTGCTGGTGGCGGCCAACACCGCGGGCGGCGTGATGGCCAAGCTGGTCTCGCCGCAGTCCATCGCCATCGCCGCCGCGGCGGTCGGCCTGGTCGGCCAGGAAGCGGCCATCATGCGCAGCACGCTGCGCAGCAGCCTGGCGCTGCTGGCCTATGTGTGCGTGGTCACGCTGGGGCTGTCGGCGCTGTCGAAATGGGAACCGGATCGAACGGCTGCGATCGGATGCGGATGGACGCCTGGGCTGCCGATAAAATTCAACGCCTTCATTCCTGGATTCACGGCATGACCAAAACTGCGGCACCTCCACGAAAAGCACCGAGCCCCCAAGCGGTGTTGCGGTCCGTCGCCAGTTCCACCGCGGTGGAAACCGGTGAGAACGTTGCTCAGATCGAAAGCCGCCTGCAGCAAGCCACCGTGCGTTTCCCCCACATCAAGCTGGCGCGCTGAACCGGGCCTCCCCGTCGGCGATAGCGCGGGCGACGAACTTGCACATGGGGCGGTAGTCCCCCACAAAACCGGCGTGTATCGCACCGATATAGGCTGGTTTCTGGTGCTCCCAATGGCTGTAGTCGAGCGGTTGATGACCTGCCTGCACCGCCATCACGTCGGCCAACAGGCGCGACAGACGTCCATTGCCTTCGCGAAACGGGTGGATCACGATCAGTTCCACATGCGTCACGGCGAGAGCCGTCACCAAGTCATTGCCTGCGAGGTTGCCGCATGGGGTCCATCGCTTCAGGCACTTTTGTTCGAAGTCTTTCAGCAGACCCGGTAGCAAGCCCGCCGTGGCGAACTGGAAGCCACCTTTACCCAGATTGACAGAACGCTCCCGTCCCGCCCATGCATACACGTTGCCCAGCCACATGCGATGCCAGCGCGCGAGATCGGCCACCGTCAACTGACGGTCGGGGAAATCGGCCAGCAACACTTCGTCGTAAAGATCGCGCAGGAGCTGCAGTTCCAGCTCGTCCATATCGGCCGATGACGTGATGCCGACGGTATTGCGCAACACCCGTCCCCGGGAGCCCGGCTGGAACTCGCTTTCAGCTCCGGTGGTTTGGTAACGGTCGGTCATCGTGCGGTCGTGGTGGCATTCGTTGCCGGAGCATAGCCAGCAGGTCGTCGCCCGCGCTCAGGGCGCCGTCGACGGGCCAGGAGCGCCATCCGAGCGCTTGCAGTGCTCGACGAAGCGCTGCAGGTTGCCCGACAGGCGCTTCTGCCGGTGCTGGACCCGGTAGAAGCGGCGGGTCAGGCGGGGCAGGGTGGTGCGCAGCACCACCAGCCTGCCGAGCGTCACCAGGTCCTGCACCGCGCACAGCGACAGGCAGGCCAGGCCGAGCCCCTCGGCCGCGGCCTGCTTGATCGCCTCGGTGCTGCCGGGCTGCATGTCGCCGACCAGATGGTGCAGATGCGGCAGCAGCGCGTGTTCCACCGCTTCGCGGGTGCCGGAGCCGGGCTCGCGCAGCAACCAGCGCGCCTGCCGCAAGGCTTTCAGCGGAACCCGCGCCTGGGCTGCGTCCTGCACCAGCGCATGCGTCGGTGCGGCGACGATCACCAGTTCGTCGTGCAGCCAGGGCGTGACATGCAGCTCGGTCTCGTGGCAGGGCCCCTCGATCAGGCCGAGGTCGACTTCCAGCCGCGTCACCGCGGTGGCGACGTCGCGGGTGTTGCCGATAACCACGTCCACCGCCGCGCCGGGCCAGGCCTGCCGGTACCCGGCGACCAGCGCCGGCAGCAGATAGTTGCCGATGGTGGTGCTGGCAGCGAGGCGCAGCCGGGTGGCCGGTGGCGCTGTAGCCGCGTGGTTGTCGCCGCGCCCGAACCGGCTTTCGATGTCCTGCGCGCCGTCGAGCACGGCCCGGGCCTGCGGCAGCAGGGCACGACCGTTGTCGTTGAGCAGCAGGCGCTTGCCGATGCGGTCGAAGAGCTGCGCGCCGAGCAGGCGCTCCAGCTCGTTGAGCGCGCCGCTGGTGGCCGATTGCGACAGCGCCACACGCTGTCCCGCCGCGGTGGTGCTGCCGGTGTCGGCCACCGCGGTGAAGATGAGGAGTTGGCGCAGCGTCAGGCGCATGCCGGTGCCTTCGTTACCTGTTTCATCGCTAGGTTATAGCAAGACTATCCGTTTGCCGGATACATCGCGGCGGTTCACAGTGCGGCCATGCCTGCCGACACCCACGCCCTGGAGACCCCGTTGCACACCGCCGCTGCCGCCGCTACCGCCACCCCCCCGCGGGTGCAGCCGCCGGCCGTCGCGGCCGCTGCGATCACTGCCGCGGCCCGCCGCCTGCGCCGGTTGGCGCCCGGCCTGGCGCTGACGGCCGCGCTCGCCTTCGTATCCATCCGGCTGGGCGAGACCGACTGGCTGCGCTCCAGCGGCATCGGCGCGCTCACCGTGGCCATCGTGTTGGGCATGCTGGTCGGCAACACCGTCTATCCGCGCCTCGGCGTGCTGCCCGGCGCGGGCGTGGCGTGCGCCCGGTCCACCCTGCTGCGCCTGGGCATCGTCCTCTACGGCATGCGCCTGACCTTCCAGGACATCGGCGCCGTCGGCTGGACCGGTGCGGCAATCGACGCGGCGGTGCTGTGCAGCACCTTCGGGCTGGCCTGCTGGCTCGGCTGCCGGGTGTTCGGCCTGGACCGGAAGACGGCGATGTTGATCGGCGCCGGCAGTTCGATCTGCGGTGCCGCGGCGGTGATGGCGGCCGAGCCGGTGGTGCGCGCCCGCGCCGAACAGGTCATGGTGGCGGTGGCCACGGTGGTGGTGTTCGGCACGCTGGGGATGTTCCTGTATCCGGTGCTCTACCGCCTGCTCGGGCAGTACCCGGCGCTCGCGCTGTCGCCCACCGCGTACGGCGTGTTCGCCGGCTCGACGATCCACGAGGTGGCGCAGGTGGTGGTCGCCGGACGTGCCGTCGGCGAGCAGGCCGCCAATACTGCGGTGATCGCCAAGATGGTCCGGGTGATGATGCTGGCGCCGTTCCTCGTCGTTCTGTCGGCGTGGCTGTCGCGCTCGGCAGCCCGGGGCGGGGCGGCTGCTGCCGATGCCGATGCCGGCGAGCAGCCCGGCGGCATCGTGATCCCCTGGTTCGCGCTCGGCTTCGTCATGGTGGCCGGCTTCAATTCGATCGTCGTGCTGCCCCCTGCGGTGGTGGCGCAGGTGATCGATATCGACACCGGCCTGCTGACGATGGCGATGGCCGGCCTCGGGCTGACCACCCATGTGTCGGCAATCCGTAAGGCCGGCATCAAGCCGCTGGCGCTGGCGGCGGTGCTGTTCGCCTGGCTGGTGTGCGGCGGGTTCGCGATCAATGCCGGCATCGCAGCGCTGCTGCACTGAAGAATCGGTGCGCCTGCCGCGTGCCTGCCGCCTGCAGGCGACGCGGACTTCCGATGCCATGCGCGACGCCGCGGGTCGACGGGGCGCGTCAGCGCCGTCGGGTCGCCGGTCGGGTCGTCAAACCGCCGCTCCACGGCGCGCCAGCAACCAGGCCGGTGCATCTTGCAAGGCCAGGGGCCGCTGGAAACGCTCGAGCGCCGCATGGCCCACTGATGTGGTGAAGGGCGCGGTCGATGCCGGGAACGGCCCGCCATGGTGCTGCGCGGCGGTCACCGCCACGCCGGTCGGCACGCCGGAGAACAGCACCCGGCCTGCGACCCGGATGGCGGTGCGCACCAATGACAGGGTGTCGGCGTCCGGCGCCTCGGTGCCGGCAGGCACGCCCCACAGCGTGACCGTCAGCGTGCCGCCCACGGCCTCGAGCACATCGGCTGCCCGGGCGTGCGAATCCACACGTACCACCAGCGCGGCGGCACCGAACACTTCCTCGTGCAGACGGTGGTCGGCGATGAAGTCGCGGGCCGACACCTGCGCCAGGAAGGGCCGCGGCGGGGCGGCGGCGCCGCTCGCCTGGCTGGCGTCGTCCACCAGAACCCGGAGTCGGCCGTGGCCGCGCCAGGCGGCGACGCCACGGTCGAAGGCGCCGCGTATGCCGCCGGTCAGCATGGCGTGCGGCTCCAGCGTGGCCAGCCGGACCGACAGGGCCTGCACGAAGGCATCGCCCGCCGCGTCGTCGAATACCACGATCACGCCCGGGCTGGTGCAGAACTGCCCCGCGCCCAGGCAGATGGAGCCGGCCAGGGTCTGCGCGAGCGCCTCGCCGTCCTGCTCGGCGGCGGCGGGCAGCACCACCAGCGGGTTGATCGAGCCGAGCTCGCCGTAGAAGGGAATGGGGCGTGGCCGTTCGCCGGCGATCTTCGCCAGCGCCGTGCCCCCCTTGAAGGAGCCGGTAAAAGCCACCGCTGCGATGGCAGGCGCCTGCACCAGATGCACACCGACCTCGATGGAGGCGCCCTGCACGAACTGGAAGACACCGGCCGGCAGGCCCTGCCCCGCCACCGCCCTGGCGCAGATCGCCGCCACCTGGCGCGACAGGTCCGGATGGGCCGGATGGGCCTTGACCACCACCGGGCAGCCGGCTGCCAGGGCCGAGGCGGTATCGCCGCCAGCCACCGAAAAGGCGAAGGGGAAATTGCTGGCCGCGAACATGGCGACCGGGCCCAGCGGCGCACGCACACGGGTCATGCGGGGACGGCCGGCGGGCGGCGCGCCGGCCACCGGCGCTTCGTCCAGGAAGGTGTCGGCATCGCCGGCCTCGAGCAGGGCGGCGAAGGCGCGCAGCTGGAAGGTGGTGCGGTCGAGCTCGCCTTCCAGGCGCGGCAGGCCGAGGGCGGTCTCGCGGTCGGCCAGGGGCACCAGGATGGCGCGGTCGGCCTCGATGCCGTCGGCGATGGCGCGCAGCAGCCGGGCACGCCGGTCGGCGGGGGTGGCGGCGAAGACCTCATGGGCGGCTGCCGCAGCGGCCACGGTGGCGTCGATCTCGTCGAACGTGGATTCGGGCCAGGCGTCGCCGTGGGCCGCACCGGTGCGGGCATCGATGGATTGCAGTGTCATGGGTGGTTGGTACGTTGGTAAGCGTGGTCGGACCGTGCGGGGCGGCCGGCCGCGGCGGGCGTGCAGGTCATCCCGTTCATCCCGGTCCGTTGCGACCGGCCCGCCTAGCGTGGTCGGAGCGAAAATTCCGGCGACGCGACGAGCTGGTCCGGGCCGAGTTCGTCGAGGGTGTTGATGCCCAGCAGGCCCATCGTCGAGTCGATTTCGCGCGCCAGGATGTCGACCGCATGCGCCACGCCCGCGTGGCCGGCGAGCGCGGCCGCGTAGTTGAAAGGCCGGCCGACGAAGACGAAGTCGGCGCCGAGCGCGATGGCCTTGAGCACGTCGGTGCCACGCCGGAAGCCGCTGTCGACCATCAGGGGCAGATCCCCCACGGCCGACCGCATCGCGGCGATCATGCGCAGCGGCGTCACCGCCCCGTCGAGTTGCCGGCCGCCGTGGTTGGACACGATGATGCCGTCGATGCCGCGGGCCCGCGCCTCGCGCCCGTCGGCAGGATGCAGGATGCCCTTGAGCACGAAACGTCCCCGCCACTGGTCGCGGATGCGGGCGATGTCGGCCCAGTCCAGATGCGACCGGCCGCTGAATTCGCGCACGACGTTGCGGGCCACGACCGCCACGCGCGCCGCGGCGTCGCTGTTCTCGAAGTGCGGCATTCCGCTGTGCAGCAAGGTGCGCAGGAAGGTGCCGATCGACCAGCGCGGGTGGGTCAGGCCCTGCCACAGCAGCGCGAGGTCCGGCTGCAGGGGGCTGGTGAAGCCAGCGCGCAGGTGATGTTCCGGATTGCCGCGTACGGCCGAATCCACCGTGACCACCAGGGTGTCGAAACCCGCTCGTTCCGCACGGTCCACCAGCGCGGCGATGCGCTCCGGGCTGGGCGGGAGATAGGCCTGGAACCAGCTGTCGGGATCGGCCCGCGCGACGTCCTCCATGCGCATGAGGGACGCGCCGCTCATGATCATCGGGATGCCTGCGCGGCGGGCCGATTCGGCCAGCACCACATCGCCCCGGTACGCGGTGAGGGCGCTGACCCCCATGGGCGCGATGCCGAAGGGATGGCGGTATTGCCGGCCCAGCAGGCTGCACGCCTGCGAGCGCGCCGATACGTTGCGCAGCACCCGCGGCAGCAGTTCCACGCAATCGAAGGCGCCGCGATTGTTGCGCAGCGAGGCGTTGGTCTCGGTACCGCTCGAGACGTAGCCGAAGATCGGCGCGGGCAGCAGCTCTCGCGCCGCCGGCTCCAGGTCGTCGAGCGCGAAGATGCGGCGCAGGCGGCGTGGACGCCTGCCGGTGCCGTCGGCGGTGGTGGAACCCGGTGCCTGCCTGCCCACGATGTCAGCGCCGGTTCGCGGCGCGCCACGCCGCGTAGTCCGCCTGCACCTGCGCATCGGTGGCCGGGTAGAGGCCGACGATGGAGCGTCCCTTCTGCACCTGCTCCTGCACGTAGTCCTCGAACACCGTCATCTCGAGCGCTTCGGCGGCGATCTCCTCGGCCAGGTGGCGGGGCAGTACCACCACCGCCTCGCCGTCGCCCACGACGATGTCGCCGGGGAACACCGGCGCATCGCCGCAGCCGACCGGCACGTTCATGTCGACGGCATGGTGCAGCGTGAGATTAGTAGGTGCCGAAGGACGCGTGTGGTAAGTCGGCATGGTCATGCGGGCGATGTCGGGTGCGTCGCGGAAGCCGCCGTCGGTCACCACGCCCGCCACGCCGCGTGCCTGCAGGCGGCCGACCAGGATGCCGCCGGCGGAAGCGGCCCGCGCGTCCTTGCGGCTGTCGATCACCAGCACGGCGCCCGGCGGGCATTCCTCGACCGCGCGGCGCTGCAGATGGCCCGGATCCCGGAAGACCTCCATCGTGTCGAGGTCCTCCCGGGCGGGCATGTAGCGCAGCGTGAAGGCCGGCCCGACCATGTTGGCGGTCGAACGCCCCAGCGGCAGCACGTTCTGGATCACCTGGTTGCGCAGGCCCCGCTTGAACAGGCAGGTGCAGAGGGTGGCGACGCTGACGTGCTGCAACGCTTCCACGGCGTCGTAGGAGAGGTCGCAGGAAGTGGAGGATGCGGTGGCGATCGGTGGCATGGACGTCCGGTTTGAAAACGATGGGGTTATTGTATACTAGTATTCATTTACAAACAGGAGACCCCCTCATGACCCGTGCGCACAGTTCTTCGTACCGTCCGGAACGTCCTCTTCGATCACGTCGCGCGCTGATGGGCTGGATGGCGGGTGCGGGCGGCGCGGCGATGCTGCCGTCGCTGGCGCTGGCGCAGGCGCCCTATCCGCAGAAGCCCGTCCGCATCATCGTTCCCTACACCGCGGGCGGCGCCTCCGACGTGCTGGCGCGCCTGATCGCCAGCAAGCTGCAGGTCTCCCTGGGCCAGCCGGTAATCGTGGAGAACAAGGTCGGCGCAAGCGGCGCCATCGGCACCGACTACGTGGCGAAGTCGCCGGCCGACGGCCACACGCTCGTGGTGAGCGACCTCGGCACTCTGACGATCGGCCCCTCGCTCTATCCGAACCTGCCGTTCGACGTGGAGCGCGATCTGGCACCGGTCTCGATCCTGACCTCGTCGCCCTATCTGGTCACGGTCAATCCAGGATTGCCGATCCACAACCTCAAGGGCCTGATCGACTATTCCCGTGCGCATCCCACTGCACTGAACTACGCCAGCAGCGGCATCGGTACCAATCCGCACATGGCCGGCCTGCTGTTCGCCACGCGCATGGGCCTGCAATGGACCTACATCCCCAGCAAGGGTGGGTCCCAGGCCATCACCGACGTGATCGGCGGGCAGGCCGACCTGATGTTCAACAGCGCGTTCAGCACCTCGGCCTTCGTCAAGGGCGGCAAGCTGCGCCTGCTGGCCGTCTCCACAGCCAAGCGCGTGGCCGCCTATCCGGACGTGCCGTCCTTGAGCGAAGTCCTGCCCGGCTACGACACCGGCGCATTTCAGGCGCTGTTCGCCCCCGCCGGCACGCCGGCGAACGTCATCGCGCGGCTCAACGGCGAGGTGACGCGCATCCTGGCCCTGCCCGAGGTCAAGCAGCAGCTCGACGGGCTGGGCGCCGAGGCCTATGGCAGCACGGTCGACGCCATGCGCCAGTTCGTACGAGAGGATCGCCAGCGCTGGGCCAGGCTCGTCAAGGAACAGAATTTCAAAGTGGAGCGTTGACGCAGAGGGTCGTGCCCCGCAGCTAAAATTCCGGGCATCCGCACACCGCGGCACAGGACCGGCAAGGACATGGCGCGCCCCCGGCAGGTTCAACCTGCCACCCTCCAGGGCCTCGCTGGCCTGAACGAAACCGACGATGCAGGCCCGCGCGGAACGCCCGGTGGACGCGTGTATGCCTTGCTGCGCCGGGCCATCGTCAACATCCATCTGGCGCCCGGCACGGCGCTCAACGAGATCGACGTCGCCGAGAGTCTGGGCGTCAGCCGCACCCCGGTACGCGAAGCCTTTCGCAAGTTGATGGCGGAGGGGCTGGTGGAAATTCAGCCCCAGAAAGGCACATTCGTTTCACGCTTGCGCCGCAGCGTCCTGCAGGATGCGCTGTTCGTGCGGGAAGCACTCGAATGCGCAGCGGTCGAAAAGGCCGCCACGGCACCGGAGGCGGGCCGCCGCACCCTCATGCGCATCGTCGATCGGCAGCGCGAGGCTCTGCTGCACCAGGACGTCGAAAGCAATCTGCAGGCGGACGAGGATTTCCATCGCGCCATCATGACCTTGTCGGGTCATCCCTCCGCCTGGGATGTCGTCAGCCATGTCCGCACCCAGCTGATGCGGCTGCGCCGTATCGCGAATGCCGAACTGCGGGGGAGCGAGGAAGCGATGCTGCTCCACGAACGCATCGCGTCGGCCGTGATCGCCGGAGACGGTGCCGGCTCGGCTGAGTTGCTGCGAGCGCACATCCGGCAGATTCAGGGTTTCATCGATCGCATCGCAGAGCTGCACCACGACTACGTCGCCTGAAGAGGGGTGCAGGGCCAGGGGGCGACGCGATCGATTTCATAGCTCGAAGTCGTAGTCCACCGTCAGCGGTGCGTGGTCGCTGAATTTCACTTCCTTGTAGACCGCCGCCGCACGCGCCGTCTCGGCCAGGGCGGGAGAGGCCAAGTGGTAGTCCAGCCGCCAGCCCACGTTCTTCGCATACGCCTGGCCCCGGTTGCTCCACCAGGTGTAGCACGCGTCGGTGGTGTCCGGGTGCAGCCTGCGGTAGACGTCGACCAGCCCGCCGCTGTCTTCGGTGAGGTGCAGGATCTTGCTCATCCAGGCGCGTTCCTCCGGCAGGAAGCCGCTGTTCTTGCGGTTGCCCTTGAAGTTCTTCAGGTCGGCTTCCTGGTGGGCGATGTTGACGTCGCCGCACAGGATGAACTGCCGCTCGGCCTTGAGCTTCATCAGGATCGGGTGCAGCTCTTCGAGGAAGCGGTATTTCGCCATCTGCCGCAGCTCGCCGGAGGAGCCGCTGGGAAAGTAGCAGCTCACGATCGACAGCTTGCGCGCCGGCGTGTCGAAGCGCAGTTCGACGAAGCGGCCCTCGGCGTCGAACTCGGGCGAGCCGTAGCCGACGACCACCTCGCTCGGCTCGTGCCGGGTGTAGATGCCGACGCCGGAGTAGCCCTTCTTCTCCGCGAAATGGAAGTGGCCGCGCAGTCCGGCGAGGTGCTCGAAGCGGCCGGCGATGTCGGCGGCCTGGGCTTTCACCTCCTGCACGCAAATACAATCCGGCGCATTTGCCGCGATCCAGGCTTCCACCCCTTTGCTGGTGGCCGAACGGATGCCGTTGAGGTTCAGGCTCGTCAATTTGAACAAGGAAATCTTCCCATGGTGGTCGATGGCAGCAGCGCCCCAGGCGCGTCGGTGGCGGGGCCGCTGGCCCAGGAGTTCGTGCAGTTCTGCATCGAGTCGGGCGTGCTGCGTTTCGGTGAATTCAAGACCAAGGCCGGGCGCCTGTCGCCGTATTTCTTCAATGCCGGTCTGTTCGACGATGGTGCCAAGCTGGGCCGGCTGGCCGGATTCTATGCAGGCGCCCTGCTCGACAGCGGCATCGCCTTCGACATGATCTTCGGCCCCGCGTACAAGGGCATTCCGCTGGCCGCGGCGGTATCGATCGAGCTGGCGCGGCGTGGCCGCAACGTGCCCTTCGCCTACAACCGCAAGGAGGTCAAGGACCACGGCGAGGGCGGCAGCCTGGTGGGCGCGCCGCTGGCCGGGCGGGTGCTGATCATCGATGACGTGATGTCGGCCGGCACCGCGGCACGCGAGTCGATCGCGCTGATCCAGGCGGCCGGCGCGATCCCGCACGCCATGGGCATCTCGCTGGACCGCCAGGAGAAAGCCACCGAGAACGGGCTGGATGTCGACTACAGCGCGGTGCAGTACGTGCGCGACCGGCTCGGCATGCAGGTCTGCACCATCGCCCGGCTGGACGACCTGCTGGACTATCTCGCCAGCCACGGCGACGCCGAGGTGGCCACCCACCATCCGCGGGTGATGGCCTACCGCGAACGCTACGGCGTAGGCGCCTGAACGCCACCGTGTTCGCCGCGTAGTCGATCGGCACCGGGCGCCGGCCGGAAACCCGGCGGCGAAAGTCCTATGCAGCGGGTCGGGCGCTTCCTAGACTTGCAGGCTTCGATCGACAACACGAGAGAGACACCGCCATGACCGCCAACCCGACCGCCGCCTTCACCGATACCGCCGACATCGTCCACTTCATCGACGGCCGGCCCACCGCCGGCACCGGCGAGCGCAGCCAGGCGGTGTTCAACCCGGCCCACGGCACCGAGGCGCGGCGGGTGCGGCTGGCGGAAAAGGCCGACGTCGAGGCGGCGATCGCCAGCGCCGCCCGGGCCTTCCCGGCCTGGGCCGATACGCCGCCGATCCGCCGCGCCCGGGTGCTGCTGAAATTCCTGGAACTGGTCAACCAGCACAAGGACGAGCTCGCCGCGATCATCACCGCCGAGCACGGCAAGGTGTTCACCGATGCCCAGGGCGAGGTCTCGCGCGGCATCGACATCATCGAGTTCGCCTGCGGCATTCCGCAGTTGTTGAAGGGCGACTTCACCGACCAGGTGTCGACCGGCATCGACAACTGGACCCTGCGCCAGCCGCTGGGCGTGGTGGCCGGCATCACGCCGTTCAACTTTCCGGTGATGGTGCCCTGCTGGATGTTCCCGGTGGCGCTGGCCGCGGGCAACTGCTTCATCCTGAAACCGAGCGAGCGCGATCCCTCGGCCTCGCTGTTGCTGGCGCGGCTGCTGCAGCAGGCCGGCCTGCCCGACGGCGTCTTCAACGTGGTGCAGGGCGACAAGCTGGCGGTCGACACGCTGCTGGAGCATCCGGACGTGCGGGCGATCAGCTTCGTCGGCTCGACGCCGATCGCCAACTACATCTACGAGACCGGCGCACGCCACGGCAAGCGGGTGCAGGCGCTGGGCGGCGCCAAGAACCACATGGTGGTGATGCCCGATGCCGACATCGACCAGGCGATCGACGCGCTGGTGGGCGCCGGCTACGGTTCGGCCGGCGAGCGCTGCATGGCGATATCGGTGGCGGTGCTGGTGGGCGACGTGGCCGACAGGATCGTGCCGCGCCTGGCCGAACGTGCCCGCGCGCTGATCGTGAAGAACGGCATGGAGCTCGACGCCGAGATGGGCCCGATCGTCACCCGGCAGGCGCTGGAGCGCATCGAGGGCTACATAGCCGTGGGGGTGGAGGAGGGCGCCGAACTGGTGGTGGACGGGCGCGACCTCACCGTGGCCGGCCACGAGGGCGGCTTCTTCACCGGCGGCACGCTGTTCGACCGGGTGACGCCGTCGATGCGCATCTACCGCGAGGAAATCTTCGGCCCGGTACTGGCCTGCGTGCGAGTGGCCGATTTCGCG
>JAKONS010000441.1 GCA_022701845.1 Burkholderiaceae bacterium | reverse complement strand
GGGTGGGCGCCCTGTCGGTGGGCGAGCGGCAGCGGGTGGAGATATTGAAGGCGCTGTACCGCGGCGCGCGCATCCTGATCCTCGACGAGCCGACCGCGGTGCTCACCCCGCAGGAGAGCGAATCGCTATTCGCCACCCTGGCCCTGCTGGTGGCCGAGGGGCTGTCGGTGATCTTCATCAGCCACAAGCTGGGCGAGGTGCTGCGGGTGTCGCACCGGCTGGTGGTGCTGCGCGCCGGCCGCGTGGTGGCCGAGGAGCCCACCGCCGGCACCACCGCCGAGCAGCTGGCCTCCTGGATGGTCGGCAGGCCGGTGTCGATGCCGCAGCGCGCGGTCACCACCCGCACCGGCGCGGTGCTGTGCGCGCTGCGCGCGGCGCACAGCAGCGGCGGCCCGCGCGACCGGCTGCGCGGCGTGTCGCTGGACCTGGCGGCGGGCGAGATCGTGGCGGTGGCGGGCGTGTCGGGCAACGGGCAGGCGGCGCTGGCCGGGCTGCTGTGCGGCACGCGGGCGCTGGTGTCGGGCAGCGCGCAGCTGTCGGGGCGGGCGCTGCGGGCCGATCCGGGGGCGCTGGTGCGCGCCGGCGTGGCGCGCATCCCGGAAGACCGCCACGCGGTGGGCGCCATCGGCGACCTGCCGGTGTGGGAGAACGCGGTGTCGGAGCGGCTGCGCAGCCGCGCCTTCTCGAACGCCGGCTGGGTGCGGCGCCGCGCGGCGCGCGCCCATGCCGCGGCCATCGTCGAGACCTTCGACGTGCGCGGCGGCGGGCTGGATGCCGCCGCGCGCTCGCTCTCCGGCGGCAATCTGCAGAAACTGATCCTGGGCCGCGCCCTGCTGCCGTCGCCCGACGCCACCACGCCGCTGCGGCTGCTGGTGGCGCACCAGCCGACCTGGGGGCTCGACATCGGCGCGGTGGCCGGCATCCGGCGCGAGCTGATCGCCGCGCGCAACACCGGCGCGGCGGTGCTGCTGATCTCCGACGACCTCGACGAGGTGATGGCCCTGGGCGACCGCATCGCGGTGATGCACGAGGGCCGGCTGACCGTCGCCCTGCCCGCGGCCGATTGGACCCGCGAGACGCTGGGGCTGGCGATGGCAGGCGCGGGCGACGTGCCGGATTCGACCGGCGAAGGGGGCACCGCATGAGACTGGAAAAACGCAACCGCACCTCGCCGGCGGCGATCGCCGCCGCCTCGCTGTGCGCGGTGCTCTTCACCCTGCTGGTGAGCGGCCTGCTGGTGGCCGCGGCCGGCGCGCCGGTGGGCCGCACCTATGCGCTGCTGCTGCAGGGCGGCTTCGGCTCGGTGTTCGCCTGGAGCGAGACGCTCACCCGCGCCACGCCGCTGATCTTCACCGGGCTGGCCGCCGCGGTGGCCTTCCGGGCGCGGCTGTTCAACATCGGCGCCGAGGGCCAGCTGTATGCCGGCGCGCTGGCGGCGGTGGCCGTCGGCGGGCTGCACGACGGCAGCGGCCTGCAGTGGCCGGTGTGGCTGCTGCTGCCGGCGATGTTCGCCGCCGCCGCGCTGGCCGGTGCGCTGCTGCTGCTGGGCCCGGCGCTGCTGAAGCGCCGGCTGGGCGTGGACGAGGTGGTCACCACCCTGCTGCTGAACTTCATCGTGCTGCTGGGCGTGTCGGCACTGCTCGACGGGCCGATGAAGGACCCGACCGCGATGGGCTGGCCGCAGAGCGTGGCGCTGCAGGAATCGCTCACCCTGTCGAGCCTGTGGCCGCAGACGCGCCTGCACACCGGGCTGCTGGGCGCGCTCGCTTTGGCGGTGCTGCTGTGGGCGGTGCTGCAGCGCGCCCGGCTGGGTTTCGACATCCGCGCGGTCGGTGCCAACGCCGGGGCCGCGGCCTTCGCCGGGGTGCCGGTCACCCGCACCGTGGTGGCGGTGGCGCTGATGTCCGGCGCGCTGGCCGGGCTGGGCGGCGCGGTGGAGGTGGCCGGGCGCACCGGCTACCTCACCCTCGACATGTCGCCGGGCTATGGCTACAGCGGCATCGTCATCGCGATGCTGGCCGCGCTGCATCCGCTGGGCGTGGTGGCGGCCGCCGTGTTCACCGCCGGCGTGCTGGTGGGCGCCGACAGCATGAGCCGCGCCATCGGCGTGCCGAGCGCGCTGGCCGACGTGATCGTGGCGACCTCGCTGCTGGCGGTGCTGGTGGCCTCGCTGGCGGCGCAATACCGGGTGCGGTGGAAGACATGAACCGATGAACGAGATCGCCGACATCCTGGCCAACCCCGCCTTCTGGAGCGCGGTGCTGCGCATCGCCACGCCGCTGGTGTTCGGCACCCTGGGCGTGCTGCTGTGCGAGCGCGCCGGGGTGCTGCACCTGGGCATCGAAGGAATCATGGTGGCCGGCGCCCTGGGCGGCTGGCTGGCGGTCTACCACGGCGCCTCGCTGTGGGCCGGCATGGCGGTGGCCGCCGGCGTGGGCGCGGCGTTCGGTCTGCTGCATGCAGCGCTCACCGTGGGGCTGGCGCTGTCGCAGCATGTGTGCGGACTGGGCGTCACCCTGCTGGCCACCGCGCTCAGCTATTTCACCTACCGGGTGGCGTTCGGCCAGGTGAGCACGCCGCCCACCGTCGCGCCCTTCGCGCCGATGGCCGGCCTGGGCATTCCGGTCCTGGCCGACCAGACGCCGCCCACCCTGCTGGCGCTGGCCCTGGTGCCGCTGCTGGCCTGGCTGCTGCTGCGCACACCGCTCGGGCTGGCGCTGCGCATGGTCGGCGAAAACCCGCAGGCCGCCGAAAGCCAGGGCATCCCGGTGCTGCGGCTGCGCACCGGCGCGGTGGTGGCAGGCTCGGCGCTGATGGGTGTGGCCGGCGCCTTCCTCACCCTGTCGGCGTTCAACGCCTTCTACTTCAACATGGTCAACGGGCGCGGCTGGATCTGCGTGGCGCTGGTGGTGTTCGCCTCCTGGCGGCCGGGCAAGGCGCTGGCGGGCGCGCTGCTGTTCGGCTTCTTCGACGCGCTGCAGCTGCGCCTGCAGCAGTCGGGCGCAGCCGCCCTGCCCTACCAGGTCTACCTGATGCTGCCCTACCTGCTGTCGATCGTGGCGCTGGTGGCGGTGGCGCGCCGGGCGGCCTATCCGCAGGCGCTGATGAAGCCCTATCGCAAGGGTGAACGCTAGGGCGGCGCGGCGACGCCGGCCGGCCGCCGCGGCGGGGCGCGACAGGGCTATCGGTTAGGATCGAAAACCCGCAAAGTAGCCGCCGGCCGCGCGCGTTTCCGACCCATCCGACAGGCTCCAGACGTGGCCCCTCCCGCATCCGACAAGCCCCGCCCGCGCGCCGCCGCCGGCACGTCGCCGGCCCGGTCGCGCAGCTCCTCGCTCTTCGTCGCCTCCACCGAGAAGGCCTTCCAGGTGCTGGCGGTGTTCAACGGCGGCAACCGCCATCTGACGCTGGCCGACATCGCCCGCGCCGCCCAGCTCGACCGCAGCGCCACCCAGCGCCTGGTCTACACCCTGGAGCTGCTGGGCTACCTGCAGCGCATCCCCGACACCCGCAACTACGGCCTCACCGCCAAGGTGCTGGAACTGTCGTACAGCTACCTGCGCGCCAACGAACTCATCGACAAGGCCTCGCCCTATCTGCTGGAGATCAGCCGCACCATCGGCGAGACCACCAACATGCAGGAGATGGACGGCACCAACATCGTCTTCGTGGCGCGCTTCCACGGCCAGCACATGGTCAACGTCGATGTGGCGGTGGGTGCGCGGCTGCCGGCCTTCTTCACCTCGTCGGGCACCTCGATGCTGTCGTGCCTGCCGGTGGCCGAGCGCCGCGCCATCCTGGAGGCGACGCCGCTGGTGCCGTTCACCCCGACCACCGAACTCGATCCGGAGCGCCTGATGGCCCGGGTGCAGAAAGCCGCCGAACAGGGCTATTCGGTGCTGGGCAACGAGACGGTGATGGGTGACATCTCGGTGTCGGTGCCGCTGGTCGATGCCAACGGCCGGCCGCAGGCGGCGATCAACATCTCGGTGCCGACCAACCGCTGGACGCTGGAGCGAGCCGAAAAAGAGCTGCTGCCGCATATCCAGGTGGCGGCGATGTCGATCTCGAAATCCAAGCGCGGCAGCTTCTGAGCGCGCCGCGGCCGGCCGGTCACAGCCGCGCCAGGCGCTCCCGGTAGTCGTCCGACAGCGCCGCCGCATCCAGCGCCTCGGCCCGCGGCACGCCGACCAGCCGCAGCGCGATCTCGCATTCGTCGCGCAGGATGCGCAGCACCTCGGCCACCCCGTCCGGGCCGCGCGCCGCCAGCCCGTAGAGCGGTGCCCGGCCCAGCAGCACCGCGTGCGCGCCCATCGCCCGCGCCTTCACCAGGTCGGCGCCGCGCCGCACCCCGCTGTCGACGAACACCCGCAGCCGGTCGCCGACCGCGTCCATCACCTGCGGCAGCAACTGCAGCGGCGCGGGCGCGCTGCCGAGCTGGCGGCCGCCGTGGTTGGACAGCACCACGCCGTCGGCGCCGTGCTGCGCCGCCAGCCGGGCGTCGTGCAGCGACATCACGCCCTTGACCAGCACCGGGCCGTGCCAGTGGCGGCGCATCCAGGCAATCGCGTCCCACACCAGGCCGGTATCCATCTGCCGGCTCATGGTGGCCGCCTGCGCCGCCATGTCGGCCGGCACGCCGGCGCTGCGCGCCAGGTTGACCAGCTGCGGCGAGCCACCCTGGCGCAGCATGCGCAGGCACCAGCGCGGATGGGTGGC
>JAKONS010000433.1 GCA_022701845.1 Burkholderiaceae bacterium | reverse complement strand
CCTGCCCAGCAAGCCCTGCGCCGTCTGCGGCCTGCCGATGACCTGGCGGCGCGCCTGGGCCAAGAACTGGGACGAGGTGAAGTACTGCTCGGAAGCCTGCCGCCGCAGGAAGACGCCCGGCGGCTAGCGGGGCAGGGGAGGCGGCGGCGCCGGGTGGTTGGCGACCCGCCGCCCGCCGTGGCTTCAGGCCTTGTCGCTGCCGGCCGCGCCGCTGTCGTTCACCTCTTCCACCCGCTCGGTGTTGGTGGTGCTGCGCGAGCCCTTCAGGTGCATTTCCACATCGGTCGCCAGCGGGCCGACGGCGGCGACCGCGTCCTTGATCTGCATCTCGGTGGAGTCGAGTTTTTTCGCCCACTCGGCGACCGATGCGCCGGAGGCCGGATCGATGCGGTCCGGCACGGTGCCGTCGGAGTGGCCGGTGCTGCTGGTGGCTTGGTCGTTGCTCATGGGAGGTTCCTTCGGAGGGGTGGGTGGATGTCTCGTCGAATCGGGGCAGGGGGCGGTAGCCGTCGCGCCCGGCTACTTCTTGGCGGCCTGCACCACCACCGCGGTGGTCAGCAGGATGGTGCCGACCAGCGCCGCGATGGCCAGCAGGCCGCCGGGTGTCACCGACAGCGTCGCCTGCAGCTTGAAGGAGCCGGCGCCGATGGTGAGGTCGTGGGTCTGCCGGTTGTCGGGGCGGCGGTTGTCCTGTTCGTTCACGGGGGGCCTCTGGGTGCAAAAGTTCGGTTGTACCGGCTGCCGGGGCGGGAGTCGTCTGGGGATGTATCGATCCGGCCGCTGGTGGGAGGAACTACCAGGATTCGCGCGAACGTGCCGGCGAGGCCGCCATGGCCGAACTCATGCGGCTCGCGCAAGACCTGCGCATGGGCCATGCATGCGGCATTCGCCGATTACCGGTGACCTCGATCCGCCGGCCTGCGGGACGTGGGCCACGCCGCCTCAGAACACCATCCCGCCCGCCACATCCAGCGTGCTGCCGGTCACCCAGTGCGCATCGGCCGAGACCGCGAAGGCCACCGCGTCGGCGATGTCGGCCGGCTGGCCGGTGCGGCCGAGCGGCGTCTTGGCGATGAAGAAATCGTCCATGCCGGCGGCCGACGCGGCGTTGCCCTCGGTCTTCACGAAGCCCGGCGCGATGCCCACCACCCGGATCTGCCGCGGGCCCAGCTCCATCGCCAGCGAGCGGGTCAGCGAATCGACCGCGGCCTTGCTGGCGCAGTACGCATGCACCACCGGGTACGGGCTCTTGCCCAGGCCGGAGCTGATGTTGACCACCACGCCGCCGGCCGGCAGCACCCGCGCCGCCGCCTGGGTCGCGAGCAGCAGGCCGTGCACGTTCAGCCGGAAATGCCAGTCGATGCTGTCGGCCGACAGGGTGTCGAGGGCATCCGGCGCATACACGCCGGCGTTGTTGACCAGGATGTCGAGCCGTCCGAAGGCCTGCAGGGCCGCATCGACCAGGGGCCCGGCCGCATCGGGCGCCGACAGGTCGGCCTTCACCGCCACCGCGCGGCCGCCGGCGGCGGTGATGCGGCCGACCACCGCGTCGGCAGCGGCCGCATCGCGGGAATAGTTGACGACCACGGCGGCGCCATCGGCCGCCAAGCGCAGCGCGATGCCCGCGCCGATGCCTTTCGACGAGCCGGTGACGATGGCGACCTTGCCGGTGAGGGTGGGGGAGGACATGGGTTGCTTTCGGTAGGGAGGAAGTGCCGCGGAACGCAGCGCCGGTCCACACGATAGGCGCCGGATTGCCTCCGATACAGCCATCCGGGCGGGATGCCATGTGAAGCGGGTCTTCATAATCCGCCGATGACTGCCGACGCACCTGCGGGCCTGCCGCCCGAACTCTTCCCGGCGGTCTCCGCCTTCACCCGGGTGGCGCACCACGCCAGCTTCACCCGCGCCGCCGCCGAGCTGGGCGTGTCCACCTCGGCCCTGTCGCAGACCATGCGCAACCTGGAAGCCCGCCTGGGCCTGCGGCTGTTGAACCGCAGCACCCGCCGGGTCGGGCTGACCGAGGCGGGGCAGCGTTTTCTGCTGGACATGGAGCCGGCCGTCGCCGCCTGGGCCGCCGCGCTCGACCGGGTCGCCGAGTCGCGCGACCGGCCGGCCGGCGTGCTGCGGCTGAACCTGTCGAAGTCGGCGGCCGACATCCTGGTGATGCCGCATGTCGCCGACTTCCTCGACGCCTATCCCGACGTCACGCTGGACCTGCAGTGCGACAACGCCCTGGTCGACCTGGTGGCCGGCGGCTTCGATGCCGGCATCCGCCTCGGAGAAAAGCTCGCGCAGGACATGGTGGCGGTGCCCCTGGGCGGCCCCCAGCGGCTGGCGGTGGTGGCCGCGCCGCGCTACCTGCAGGGCCGCACCGTGCCGCGCACTCCCGCCGACCTGGCCGGCCACCGCTGCCTGAACGCACGCCTGGGCGGCGGCATCTACCGGTGGGAGTTCGCACAAAAGGGCCGTGCCTTCGAGATGGAAGTCGCCGGCCCCCTGCTGAGCAACGACGGCGACCTGCTGCTGGATGCCGCCCGGGCCGGTGCGGGCGTCGCGGTGGCCTTCGAGGCGCTGGTGCGGCACGACATCGCGGCCGGCCGCCTGCAGCCCTTGCTCGGCGCCTGGTGGCCGTGCTTCGGCGCCTTCTACCTGTACTACACCAGCCGCCGGCAGATGCCGCGCAAGCTGCGGGTGTTCATCGATTTCATGCAGGCGCGCTGGCCGGCGTCGCGCTAGCGGCGTCGGCGCAGCCTCATCGCCGGCTCAGAACAGTCGGGCCGGCGCCTGGTTGGCCGGCAGCACCAGGCAGGTCACGCCGGCCCGCACCACCTCCAGCGGGATCACCGGGTCGCGCAGTTCGGTGGCGATGCGGGCCAGGTCGAACAGCGTCATGGTGACGCCGCGGTTGTTGTCCATCGCCTTGTATTCCGATGCGGCGCGGCTGAGCGCCTGCAGCTGCGCATAGCTCAGCCGCTCGGCCAGGCTGTCGCCCACGCAGGCGGCCTTGTCGGGCGGCACGCCGTAGCGCTCGAGCGAATGGGCGATGCGTTGCGAGGCGCAGCCGGCGCTCAGGGCGAGCAGGGCGGCTGCGCCGAGCGCGGTGGCGATGCGGGGCACGCGGCCCAGTGCGGGTGCGGCGGGCGCGGGCGCGGGCGCGCAGGCAGCGCTGGTTTCGGGATGGGAAAGCAGGGCGGTGGAGCGGTCGGTCATGGGGCCTTTGGCGTGGGCGGTGGGAGGTCGTCGGCAGCTTTGTCGCAGCCGTGCCGATGGTTCGTTCGACCTCGCCCCGCGGTTGCGCGCCGACTGCCGGGCCGGCTGTCATGGGACTTCCCCGCGCCGGGTAGGGCGTCGCCGCTGGACGCGGGACCCGCGGGTAATACCGGTTGCCGGCCCTGCCGGTCACGCCGATGGAGGCGTTCGGCGCCCTGCCGCCACCGCGACGGTTCAACTCACCGTGATGTTCGCCGCCTTGATCACCTGCGCCCACTTGCCGATCTCGCTGCCCACGAAGCGGGTGTATTCGGCCACCGACATCTGGCCCTCCGGCTTCATCGCCATGTCCAGCACGAACCTGCGCATCTCGTCCTGGCGCATCAGCTCGCCCAGGGCGGTGTTCAGGCGCCCGGCGATCTCCGGCGGAATGCCGCCGCTGCCGCTCAGGCCGTACCAGGCGTTGGCCACCACGTCGGGGTAGCCCTGTTCGACGAAGGTCGGCACTTCCGGCAGGGTGGGGA
>JAKONS010000416.1 GCA_022701845.1 Burkholderiaceae bacterium | reverse complement strand
GGCCCGCTGGGTCGCCGCCACCGGCCAGCGGGTGCTGGTGCTGTTCGAAGGCCGCGACACCGCCGGCAAGGGCGGCTCGATCGCCGCGGTATCCGAGCACCTCAACCCGCGCCAGTGCCCGGTGGTGGCGCTGCCCAAGCCCACCGAGCGCGAAACCTCGCAGTGGTATTTCCAGCGTTATGTGGCGCATCTGCCGTCGGCCGGCGAGATCGCGCTGTTCGATCGCAGCTGGTACAACCGCGCCGGCGTTGAACGGGTGATGGGCTATGCCAGCGATGCGCAGGTACAGGCCTTCCTGAAACAGGCGCCGGTGTTCGAGCAGATGCTGGTCGACGACGGCATCCTGCTGTTCAAGTACTGGCTGGGCACCGACCAGGCCGAGCAGGAATCGCGCTTCGCCGAACGCCATGCCGATCCGCTCAAGCGCTGGAAGCTCTCGCCGGTCGACCTGAAGGCGCGCGTCCACTACGACGACTACACCCGCGCCCGCGAAGCGATGCTGGCCGCCACCCACACCGCCGCCGCGCCCTGGACGCTGGTCGATTTCAACGACCAGCGGCTCGGCCGGCTGACCCTGATCCGCGATCTGCTGCGCCGCCTGCCCGACACCCGGGTGGACGAAAAA
Source organism: Burkholderiaceae bacterium (assembly GCA_022701845.1). The sequence goes on along the minus strand of JAKONS010000416.1, from coordinate 4,721 downwards.
CCGGAGCCGCTGCCGCCGCTCGACGCCAAGCCGCAAAAGGAGAAGTACGGTGTGCTGGAGCCCCTGAAACCGGCCAAGGCGGACAGGGCCCTGCGCTCCTGACGGGCGCGGCGCAGCGCGTTACACCGAACGCGCGTCCCTCTGCTTCAATGATTTCCGCATACCGCACCACGCACATAACGGATTCCAACATGCGCTCCTTTACCGTTCGTACCCTCGCCCTGGCCGCCGGCCTGGCGCTCACCGGCGTCGCCGCCGTCACCGGCATGACCGCGGCGCAGGCCCAGGCGCCCACCATGGCCACGCCCGCCGTCGCCGACAAGCCGGTGCGCCTGCGCGGCACCATCGAAAAGGTCGACGCCACCACCCTGACGGTGAAGGAGCGCGGCGGCGAGTCGGTGGTGCTGCAGCGCGCGCCCGACATGGGCATCTCCGAGGTCTACCCGATCACCCTCGCCGACATCAAGCCCGGCAGCTACATCGGCACCGCCGCCATGCCCCAGCCCGACGGCAGCCAGCGGGCGCTCGAAGTGGTGGTGTTCCCGGAAGCCGCGCGCGGCGCCAGCGAAGGCCACTTCCCCTGGGACCTGATGCCCGAGAGCACCATGACCAACGCCACCGTCGACGGTGTCGCGCAGGCACCGTCGGACGTCGCCGGCGGCAAGCGGCTGGTGCTGAAATACAAGGACGGCGAGAAGGTGGTGATCGTGCCGCAGGATGTTCCGGTGGTGAGCTTCAAGCCCGGCGCCGCCGACGAGAAGGTGCTGCTGGTGCCCGGCGCCAAGGTGCTGGTCAGCGCGCAGATGAAGGACGGCAAGCCGACCGCGCTGCGGGTGAACGTGGGCCGCAACGGTTTCGCGCCGCCGATGTGAAAACGCCGCCGCCTCGATGAGAACCGCCGCCGATCGCGGCGGTTTTTCGTTTCAGCGCGGTGGCAGCGCGGCGCCGCAGTCGCTGCAGAACCGGTCCGACAGCGCATGGCCCTTGCTGCCGCAGGCGGGGCAGTCGCGGTGCGTCGGGTCCTGGCCGGCCAATGCCCAGCGCACCCGCTGGGCGGTGAATTCGGAACTGACGATGCCGGTCGGCACCGCCAGCGTGCCCCAGCCCAGCAGCATCATGGCCGAGGCGATGCTGCGCCCCATGGCGGTCTTGGGCGCGATGTCGCCGAAGCCCACCGTCGTCATCGTGGTGATGGCCCAGTACACGCCCACCGGAATGCTGGTGAAGCCGTGCTGCGGCCCCTCCACCACATACATCAGCGTGCCCATCACCACCACCACCAGCAGCACGAAGGACATGAAGACGGCGATCTTCCGGCGCGACGAGGCGAGCGCCTGGCCGAGCGCCCGGTACTCGTCCACATACTGGCTGAGCTTCAGGATCCGGAAGATGCGCAGCAGCCGCAGCACCCGCACGTCGACCAGCGCATACACGCCGGGCACCAGCACCGCCACATAGGTCGGCAGCAGCGCCAGCAGGTCGATCACGCCGAAGGCGCTGCGCATGTACCGCCCGGGCCGGCGGATGCAGGCCAGCCGGCACAGGTATTCGGCGGTGAAGGCCAGGGTGAAGAACCATTCGAGCGCGCGGAACAGCGCCTCGTGCCGCGCATGGATCGATGCCACGCTGTCGAGCGCCACCGTGACCACGCTGGTCAGGATGAAGGCGATCAGCACCAGGTCGAAGGCACGGCCGGCACGGGTGTCGGATTCGAAGATGACCGCGTAGAGCCGCAGCCGCCAGCCGCCCTGCGGACGGCCGAAAACCTCGGCATCGCGCTCGGACGGCGGAACGGCGGACACGGGGGCGGCGGGAACCGGCGGGGGCATGGGCGAAGGCATCGCGCGATCGTAGTGCCTGGGCCGGCCGAAAGCGATGGCCCCGACCGATGGCGCGGTGACGCCGACGGCCGGTTCGGCACTGCCACAGGACACCCCAAGAATTCGCGCACCCGAGGCGTTGTGCAGCGGGTTTTCTTTTTGGAGAACCGACGCCATGCCCGAGACGCCCAGCCGCATCCTGCAGGTGCGCGGCGACTTCCTGCCGGTGTTCGCCGGCCAGCCGGTGCTGACACCGGTGCGCCTGAGCGGCGAGGAAGGCATGAACAGCCTGTTCTGCTACCAGCTCGTCGTGGCCACCGTCGGCGGTGCCGATCCCGATGTGCCGATCGGCACGCATGGCGTGCCGATTCCCCGGCTGCCGGAGCCGGTCGATCACCGGTCCTTCATCGGCCGCAGCCTCACGGTGGAGATCGAACTGGCGCGCTACACCCGCTGGGTGCCGCCCGACGATCCGGACCCGGAGCCCCTGTCGCGCGAAATCACCGGCGTGGTCACCGACACCTGTTTCCTGGAGCGGGTCGGCCGGCGGGATTTCTACCGTCTGACGCTGCGGCCGTGGCTGCACCTGGCCACGCTCAACCGCAACACCCGCTGCTTCCAGGACTGCAGCGTCGGCGAGATCCTCGAAACGCTGTTGCAGCCCTACCCCGGCGCGACCAACCTGCGCCTGTTCACCCACTACCCGCCGCGCGACTACCAGGTGCAGTACCAGGAGAGCGACTTCGCCTTCTTCAGCCGGCTGTGCGAGGAGTGGGGGCTGAACTACCACTTTTCCCATCGCGACGGCCGCCACACGCTGGAAGTGCGCGACGTGTTCGAAAGCGCGCTGCCGATGCCGGGCCATGCCTGGCGCGCCCTCGACTTCCACCCGCCGGGCCACCGCCTGGATGCGGAATACCTGCACCGGCTGGTCGCCGTCACCTCGATGACCGCCGATGCGTTCATGAGCCGCGACTACGCCTATACCAAGCCGAACATCGAGCTCGACATCCGCAAAGGCCAATACCGGGGCGAGCGCTTTCCGCTGCGGGAGGTGTACGACTTCCAGCAGCTCAACCACTACGCCCAGCCCCGCGCCGGCATCCGCAACGACGCGGCCGCCTGGACCCGCGAAGGCGAGCTGCTGGCCGGTCTGCGCTGGGACGCCCTCGCCTGCCAGGGCTTGCGCGCGCAGGCCGAAGGGCATCTGCGCGGCATGGTGCCCGGCCATACCTTCGCGCTGCGCGGCCACCCCGATCCGTCGAACGACCGCCAGTGGCTCGTCCTGCATGCGCGCCTCGACATCCAGGACACGCCGCAGGAGAGCCAGCCTTCGCCCAGCGCGCAGTTCGGCCAGCATCACCGCATCGATGCGGTCATGGAGTTGTTCCCGCTGGGCCGCGACGCGCCCACCTACACACCACCGCTGCGCACGCCGCGCCCGGCGATCCACGGCATCCAGATAGCCCGCGTGGTCGGCCCGGCCGGCCAGCGCATCCATACCGACGACCTCGGCCGCATCAAGGTGCAGTTCCTTTGGGACCGCATCGGCAGCGCCGACCAGGGCAGTTCCTGCTGGATCCGGGTCATGGCCGCGTCGGCCGGCCGGGGTTTCGGCTCGATCTTCCTGCCGCGTGTCGGCGACGAGGTGGCGGTGATCTTCGTCGGCGGCGACCCGGATCTGCCGATGTGCATCGGCTCGTCGCGCAACGCGGTCGGCATGCCGCCCTACCGTCTGCCGCAGAACCTGGCACTCGCCGGACATGTCAGCCGCGAGCTGGGCGGCACACGGCACAACCAGCTGGTGTTCGACGACGCCCTGCACCAGATGCAGGTGCAGCTCGGCAGCGACCAGGGCAGCAGCCAGCTGGCGCTGGGGCGCATCTCGCGCGTCGAACACCCGGCCGGCCGCCAGGAGCCGCGGGGCGACGGCTTCGAGCTGCGCACCGACGGCGCGGGCGCGGTGCGTGCCGGTGGCGGGCTGCTGTTCACCACCGAGCTGCGGGCCGGTGGCGCCGACATCGTGCTGTCGATGGGCGAGACGCTGCAGCGGCTGCTCCGCGCCCACGGTCAGCATGACCGCTCGGCCGCGGTGGGCCGGAGCGCAACCGCCTACGACGCCGATGCCGACCAGCAGGCGGTCGCCGCCGCGATCGCCTCCCAGAACGACGAACTCGCCCGTTTCGCGTCGGCAACGCCACCCACCGGACCCGACGCCGCGCCGCACCTGCTGCTGGCGAGCGCCGCCGGCATCGCCGCCACCGCCGCCGGCAGCACCCATCTGGCCAGCGGCGTGGACGCCGCCATCACCAGCGGACGCCACACCAGCATCAGCGCCGCCGGCCATCTGCTGGCCAGCGCCACCGGCGCGATCCGGCTGTTCGCCCAAAAGGCCGGCATGCGGTTCATCGCCGCCGTCGCCGACATCGACATCGAGGCGCTGCAAGGCAAGCTCAAGCTGCTGGCCAAGATCGACATCGCCCTGGTGGCCGGGCGGATCACCATCACCGCGCAGGAAGCGGTGGTCGTCAACGGTGGCGGCAGCAGCACCCGCTGGAACGCCGCAGGCATCGAGCACGCTACCGCCGGCCCCTACCGCATCCACAGCGCGGGCTTCAGCGTCGCCGGGCCGCACAACCAGCCCCGGGCGCTGGCCACCCCGACCGTCGCCGCCGGACCGGACCACCTGGTGCTGTCCCTGGCCTCGTATGCGCGCGAAGGCCGGCCGATCGCCAACGAGCCCTACGAAGTCCTGAAAGGCGGCGCGGTGTTCGCCCGCGGCGTCACCGACGAAGCAGGTCGCATCCGCATCGAAGGCCACGAGGCGGGTACCACCGAATACACGGTGCGCACCGCACGAGGCACCCATACGGTGAAGGTGTCGCAGCAACTCTCCGACAG
>JAKONS010000364.1 GCA_022701845.1 Burkholderiaceae bacterium | reverse complement strand
ATCGCCTTCGTGCGCATGGCCTCGGGCAAGTACACGCCGGGCATGAAGCTCAAGGTGCAGCGCACCGCCAAGGAACTGCGGCCCACCTCGGTCGTCACCTTCATGAGCCAGCGGCGCGAGGCGGTCGACGAGGCCTATGCCGGCGACATCATCGGCTTCACCACCCACGGCGGGGTGCAGCTGGGCGACACCATCACCAACGGCGCGGCGCTGCAGTTCACCGGCCTGCCCTTCTTCGCGCCGGAACTCTTCATGACCGTCATCCTGAAGAACCCGCTGCGCACCAAGCAGCTGCAGCAGGGCCTGGCGCAGCTGGGCGAGGAAGGCGCGATCCAGGTGTTCAAGCCCGACGCCGGCGGCGCGATGCTGCTGGGCGCGGTGGGCCAGCTGCAGTTCGAGGTGGTGCAGCACCGGCTCAAGGCCGAGTACGACGCCGACATCCGGCTGGAGGGCTGCCAGTACACCGGCGCGCGCTGGATCACCGCCGAGAACCCGGCCGACCTGCGCGCCTTCACCGACGCCTATCCGCTGCGCCTCGCCCACGACGCCGCCAACACCCTGGCTTATCTGTGCACCAGCCCGTACGACGTGCGGCTGGCGCAGGAGCGGTTCCCGAAGATCCATTTCCACCCGCTGCGCGAACACGCCGGGCTGGCACTGCAGAACGCCGGGTGAGCGCAGTGCCGATGCCAGGACCTACCGACGCCACCCACACCGCCGCCGCCGACCGCCTGCGCCCCCTGGCCGACTGGCCGCTGGACGAGCGGCGCCGGCTGGTCGGCGTGATGACCGACATCGACGACACCCTCACCACCGAGGGCGCCATCACCCCCGACGCGCTGGCCGCCCTGGCCGCGCTGCGCACCGCCGGGCTGCACCGCATCGCGGTCACCGGCCGGCCGGTCGGCTGGAGCGAGCCTTTCGCCGCCGCCTGGCCACTCGACGCGCTGGTGGCGGAGAACGGCGCGGTGGCCCTGGTGCCGGTGGCCCAGTCGGGCGGCGGCGCGCGGGTCGAGCGGCTCTACCGCGACGATGCCGCCCTGCGCGCCGAGCGCTTCGAGCGGCTGCAACAGGTGCTGGTCCGCATCGAGCGCGAAGTCGCCGGCGCGGTGCGCGCCACCGACTCGGCCGGCCGCGAGACCGACATCGCCATCGACCATGCCGAATTCGCCCACCTCGACGAGGACCGCATCGCCGCGGTCGTCGCCCTGATGCGCGCCGAAGGACTGCACGCCACGGTCAGCAGCATCCACATCAACGGCTGGTTCGGCGACCACGACAAGCTGGTCGGTGCGCGCTGGATCGTCGAGGCGCTGCTGGGCCGCGCGCTCGACGCCGAAATCGACCGCTGGGCCTATGTGGGCGATTCCACCAACGACCAGACCATGTTCGGCGCCTTCCCGCACAGCATCGGCGTGGCCAACGTGCGGCGTTTCGTGCCGCGGCTGCAGCAGCTGCCGCGCTATGTGGCGCAGGCCGAGCGCGGCGCCGGTTTCGCGGAAGTGGCCGGCGCGGTGCTGCAGGCCGACCCGGGCTGGCCGGTCATGCCACCGGCATCCGCACGGTGAACACCGTGCCGCCGCCGGGGCGGTCGTCGGCGCTGACCTGACCGCCCTGGCGCTGCACCAGCGCCTGCACGATCGACAGGCCCAGCCCCACGCCCTCGCCGTTGCGGTGCAGCGGTTTCTGGAAACGCCGGAACGGGTTGTGGCGCATGTCCTCGGGCAGGCCCGGGCCGTCGTCGGCCACCGACAGCACCGCCTCGGCCCCCTCCACCGCCAGCGCCACCTGCATCCAGCCGCCGGCCGAGGCATGGCGCAAGGCGTTCTCGACCAGGTTGGTCAGCACCTGGCGCATGCGGTCGCGGTCGAGCCGCACCCACACCTGCCCGGCCGCCGGCACCCATTCGAGCACCACCGAGCGCTCGGAGATGCGCGGCTCCATGCCGGTGAGCGTGTCCTCGACCAGCGCCGCCAGGTCGAGCGGCTGGCTCTGCAGCGACAGCCGGCCGGCTTCGGCCACCGACAGCGTGTGCAGGTCGTCGACCAGCCGGCCCAGGTGCTCCACCTCGCCCAGCAGGCGCCGGAATTCGGTCTCGTCGGCGTCGATCACCCCGTCGCACACCGCATGCAGCCGGGCGCGCAGCACCGCCAGCGGCGTGCGCAGTTCGTGCGACACGCCCGCGGCCGTCGCCTTGCGCTCGCGCTCCAGGCCTTCGAGCGCGTCGATCATCTGGTTGAAGTCGTGCACCATGCCGACCATCTCGCCCTTGGCGCGGCCCGGGTCGGCGCGCACCGAGAAATCGCCGGCGCCCACCCGCTGCGCCGCTTCGGCCATCGAGGCCAGCGGCAGGGTGACGATGCGCGACACCCAGAAGCCGACGCCCAGGCCGATCGGCAGGCAGACGATCAGGCCGATCACCAGCGACCATTTCTCGCCGAACAGCAGGTCGCCCTTCCAGTACTGGCCGTAGATCTCGACAGCGCGCGGACTGTCTTCCAGGTTCAGGTCGTTGAGCGCGTCGAGCTCGACCCGCACCGGCGAGGGCAGCGTGCCGTAGAAGCTGCGGTACTGCAGTTCGGCGAACAGCATCACGCTGGCGCCCAGCAGGCCCATGGTGACCAGCACCGTGCCGGCGATCCAGAGTCCGAAGCGGACCCAGATGCGCTCTATTCCCCGGGCCACAGACGGTAGCCGATGCCGCGCACCGTCTCGATGAGTTCGCCGTTGTCGGCCAGCTGCAGCTTGCGCCGCAGTTTCGAGAGGTGCGAGTCGATGACCCGGTCGAGCGCGTCGCTCTCGGGCAGGCAGGTCTCGATCAGGTGGCTGCGCGAGAAGCAGCGCCGCGGCTGGGCCGCCAGGCAAGCCAGCAGGCGGAACTCGGTCAGGGTGAGCGGCAGCGTCTCCAGGCGGCCCGCGGCGTTCTGGGCGCGCGCCAGGTGCGCTTCCTGGTCGATCTCGAGCCGTCCCACTTTCAGCACCGCCTGGGTGCGGGGCTGGGCGCTGGCCGCGGTGCGGCGCAGCACCGCGCGCACCCGCGCCACCACTTCCGGCGGGCTGTAGGGCTTGACCACGTAGTCGTCGGCACCCATGCGCAGGGCCAGCAGCTTGTCGACGTCGTCGGCCAGCGCGGTGACCATGATCACCGGCGTGTCGTCCTCGGCGCGGATGTTCTTCAGCACGTCCAGGCCGTCCATGCCGGGCAGGTGGATGTCGAGCAGCACCAGCGCGGGCCGCTCGCGGGCGAAGGCCGCCAGGCCGGCCTGGCCGTCGCCGGCGCAGTGGGTGCGGAAACCGTCGCGGCGCAGGTACGCGACCAGGATGTCGGCGATGGCCGGTTCGTCTTCGACGACCAGCACCAGCGGACCGGTGGGAGGGGTGGAGGCGTTCAGGGGCACAGGGCCGGGATTATCCGACGCGAACGCCCGGAAACGGCAGCGTGGGGCGATCGCCCCGACGCCTCCACGCGTTCTCCACATTCCCTGCACTACGACGCAAGCAGCCGCCGGTCCAATGCGCTTCGCGGGGCCGCCACCCCCGCCCGCCCGCCCCCGTATTCCAGCGCCGCTCACCGCGGCCGTCGTCCGCCCGACTCCCTTCCATGCCCGCCGCGTTCCGCCACCGCACCCGAGGCCCCGGCCGCAGCCTTCTGCGCGCCGGCCTGGCGGTGGCGGCCGCCTGCGGCCTGCTGGCGGGTTGCGGCGGCATGGCGCCGCCGGCCCTGCCGGCCGAGGTGCCGGCCGCCTGGGAGCATGCCGCGGCCGACGCCTCCACCGGCGCGCCCGCGCCCGACCTGCAGTCCTGGTGGAAGAGCCTGCACGATCCGATGCTCGACGCGCTGGTGGAGCAGGCGCTGGCGCAGAACCTCGACGTCGCCCGCGCCGGCAGCCGGCTGCGCCAGGCGCGCCGCCTGGCCCTGCGCGCCGACGCCGCCTACCGCCCGGTGGCCTCGGCCAACGTGCGCACGCTGCAGGACGTCACCGCCACCGACTCCTTCCTGCACGGCAGCCTCGACGTCACCTGGGAGCTCGGCCTGTTCGGCATGCGCGAGGGCGCGCAGCAGGTGGCCCGCTCGGAAGTCGACGCCAGCGCGGCCGCGGTGCAGGCGGCGCGGGTCGCCGTGGTGTCGGAGGTGGTGCACCAGTACCTGGCCCTGCGTGCCGCCCAGCAGCAGGCGGGCCTGCTGGAGCGACTGCTGCAGATCGACGCGCGTTCGGTCGACATCGCCGCGGTGCGCCGCAAGAGCCATGTCGCCGCCGAAGGCGAGGCCGACGAGGCCGCGGTGCGCCGCGCCCAGACCGCGGCCCTGCTGCCCACCGCCCGCCAGTCGGCGGTGCAGGCGTCGCAGGCGCTGGCGGTGCTGCTGGGCCGCAGCGCGCCCGACGCCGCCTGGAACCTGGCCGCTCCGCAGCCGGTCCTGGCCACGCTGGCGGTAGCGGCCGTGCCGGCCGACCTGCTGCGGGTGCGCCCCGACATCCGCCAGGCTGAAGCCGCGGTGCTGCAGGCCGCCGGCGAGCTCGGCATGGCGCGCGCCGAGCTGTATCCGCGCATCTCCTTCGGCGCCTCCTATCTCTACGCTTACAACGTCACCCAGAACCGCCGCACCTCGGCCACCAACCAGGTGCCGGCGATCGGCCCGTTCATCGACCTGCCGCTGTTCGACTGGGGCCTGCGCAAGGCCCGCGCCGACGCCCGCGGCGAAGCGCTGCAGGCCAGCGTGATGGCCTACCGGCAGACGGTGCTGCAGAGCGTCTCGGAAGCCGAGACCGCGCTGTCGGCACTGGTGCAGCAGCGCGAGCGGCTGGCGCACCTCGCCGACGCCTCGGCCATGCTGCAGCGCCGCGCCCGCGGCCAGCAGGGGCTGCTGGCCAGCGGCCTGTCGAGCGAATACGAGCAGCTCGGCTTCGAGCGCGCCGCCCTGCAGGCCGAGGCCGAACGCAGCAGCGCCCAGGCCGCGCAGACGCTGGCCTTCGTCGACCTGTACAAGGCGCTCGGCGGCGCCCCGCTGCCGGCGCCGGAGGCCGCGGAGCCGGCCGCGCAACTGTCGGCAGCCGCATTGCCGGCCGGCCAGGAGGGCCCGCGATGATCGCCCTGGCCCGCAAGACGCTGGTGCACGAATGGCGGCGCTTTCTTCCGGCGGTGTTCGCGCTGGGTTTCTCCGGCGTGCTGCTGACGGTGCAGGCCGCGCTGGTCCTGGGCATCTTCGACAGCGCCGCGCTGTATGTCAGCGCGTCGTCGGCGCAGCTCTGGGCCGGCTATCCCGGCACCCAGAGCGTGAGCTTCGGCCGGGCGGTCTCGCCCGATGTCGAGATGCTGATGCGCATGGACCCGGACGTGGCCGATGCCGAGCCCTACCTGTGGGTGGACGGCGACTGGCATGCCGAGCGCGCCGCCGCCGGCGGCGCGGTGTCGGTGTACGTGTCGGGCATCCGCACCCAGGCCGACGGCATGCTGTTCTCGGAGATCCTGCCGCGCGGCCTGCGCCAGCGCCTGGACGAGCCCGGCGCAGTCATCGTCGACCGCGCCGACCTCGGCCAGCTGGGCGTCGAGGTGGACGGCCGCGGCAGCATCGGCGGCCAGGCGGTGCATGTGGTGGCGGTGCTGTCGGGCCTGCGGGCGCTGGGCGGCGTCAACGTGCTCACCTCGATCGACACCGCCCGCCGCATCGCCGGCCACGACGCACCGGCCGGCGCCACCTACTACGTGGCGCGGCTGCGGCCGGGCGCCGATGCCGCCGCGGTGCGCGACCGGCTGCGGCCCGACCGCGCCTTCGGCCCGTTCGAGGTCTGGACCGCCGAGCAGTTCGCGCACCGCTCGCAGCGCTACTGGCTGTTCGGCACCGGCGCCGGGGTGGCGGTGCTGTTCATGGCGGTCATCGTCTGCATCGTCGGCGCGGTCGTCACCAGCCAGTCGCTGATGGGCGTGGTGGCCTCGTCGTCGCGGGAATACGCGGTGCTGCACGCCCTGGGCGCCAGCCTGGCCGCCCTGGGCCGGGTGGTGGTCGAGCAGGCCTGCTGGGTCGGCGGGCTGGGTCTGGTGATGGCCGGGCTGGTGAGCGCCGCGCTGCTGGCGCTGGCCGGCAGCCAGGACGTGCCGGTGGCGATGGACCTGCGGGTGTCGCTGCTGTGCGCCGCGCTGGTCGCGGCGCTGGCGCTGGTGTCGGGATTGCTGGCGGTGCGCGGCTTGCTGCGCGCCGACCCGGCGGAGCTGCTGCGGTGATCGCCGCCAACTGCCGCCCGGGCGCTGCCGCCCGCCGCCAGGCCGCGCCGACGCTGGAGGCGCGCCGGGTCGACAAGTCGTTCGTCACCGGCGTGGTGCGGGCGCAGGTGCTGCACGGCCTGAGCGCGTCCATCTATCCGGGCGAGCTCACCCTGATCTCCGGCCCGTCGGGCTGCGGCAAGAGCACCCTGCTGTCGCTGCTGTCGGGCCTGCAGGCGCCGGATTCCGGCGAGGTGCGCGCCCTCGGCGAGAACCTGGCCACCATGGGCAAGCGCGCCCTGGAGCGCTTCCGGCTGCACCACACCGGTTTCGTGTTCCAGGGCTTCAACCTGTTCCCGGCGCTCACCGCGCGCGAACAGGTGCAGCTGCCGCTGGGCTACCTGGGCATGGACGACAGGCGCTCGGCGGCGCGCGCGCTGCAGGTGCTCGACGAGGTCGGCATGTCGCACCGCGCCGACCTGCGCCCGGCGCAGCTGTCGGGCGGCGAGAAGCAGCGGGTGGCGATCGCCCGCGCGCTCGCCAAGGAGCCGCAGCTGCTGTTCGCCGACGAACCCACCAGCGCCCTGGACGCCGAGAACGGCCAGCGCGTCATCGACATCCTGCACCGCATCGCGCGCCAGCACGGCACCACCGTGCTGTGCGTCAGCCACGACCCGCGCGCGGTGCGCCACGCCGACCGGGTGCTCAGCATGGAGGACGGCGTGATCTGCAACGACTGGCAGCCGGCCGACACGCTCGGCCGCGCCCCGCAAGGAGACACCGTCTCGTGAACCGTTTCCCGAACACCGCCGCCTGCGCCCTGCTCGCGCTGGCCGCATCGCTGCTGGCCGGCTGCGGCGGCGACGACGCCCCGCCGGCGGCCGCCGGCCGCGCCCAGGGCCAACCCGCCGCCGGCCCGCGCAGCGTGGCCATCGCCCGCGGCAAGGTCGAGGTGCAGGGCGGGCTGGCCGAGCTGTCGGCACCGGCCGACGGCATCGTCGAATCGGTCGCGGTGGCCGAAGGCGACACGGTGCGCAAGGGCCAGCCGCTGCTGCGCCTGCAGGCCGAACCGGCGCGCCAGGACGTGGCGGTGGCCGAGGCCGAAGTGAAAGCCGCCCAGGCCCGCGCCCAGGCGCAGGCGGTGCGGCTGCCGGCCGCGCGCCAGTTCGCCGCCCGCCTGGCCGAAGCCGCCGCCGGCGGCGGCATCGACCGCCAGCGCGCCGACGACGCCCGGCAGGCCGCCCGCGAGGCCGAGGCCGCCGCCGCGGTGGCGCAGGCCGATGCACAGGTCGCCGCCCGCAAGCTGGCGCAGTCGCAGGCGGCGCTGTCGCGCCTGGTGCTGAACGCGCCGGTCGACGGCAGCGTGGTGCGCCTGGCGGTGCAGGCCGGCGCACGCGTCGAGGCGCAGTCCGGCCGCACGCTGATGGTGCTGCTGCCGCAGCGGCCGCTGCAGGTGCGCGCCGAGCTCAACGAAAGCTTCGCCGCGGCCATCCGGCCCGGCATGGCGGCCGAGGTCAGCGTCGACAGCACCGCCGGTGCCGCCGCCGCGCCGCGCACCGCCCGGGTGGTGCGGCTGGCCGCGGTCACCGGCACCACCCGGCTGGACGACGACGGCAGTGCGCCGCGCGCCGGCCAGCGGGTGGTCGATTGTTTTCTCGTCTTCGAACCGGCGCCCGCAGCGGGCGCCCCGGCCGCCGCCGCCTGGCGCGTCGGCCAGAACGTCAGGGTGAATTTCCATGAATGAATTGCTCGTCGCCGCTCCCGTTTCCGCTTCCGCACGTCGCTCCATCCCGATCGCCCCGCTGGCGCGGGCCGGGGTGGCAGCCGCCGCGCCCTGGACCATCCAGTGCGACTTCGACGGCACCATCAGCGTCGAGGACGTCACCGACTCGCTGCTGAACCGCTTCGGCCGGCCCGGCTGGCAGGAACTCGAAGACGCCTGGGAGCGCGGCGAGATCGGCTCGCGCGAATGCATGAAGGGCCAGGTCGCGCTGCTCGACATGTCGCTGGCCGAGCTGCAGGCGCATCTCGCCACCATCCAGGTCGATCCGCATTTCGCCGCCTTCGCCCGCGCCGCCCGCGCCATGGGCCTGCCGGTGCAGGTGGTGAGCGACGGCATCGACCACTGCATCTCCACCGTGCTCGGCCTGCACGGCCTGGGCGACCTGCCGGTGTTCGCCAACCGCCTGGTGCAGACCGGCGCGCGCAGCTGGCAGCTGCAGTCGCCGCATGCCACCGCGGCCTGCGTGCGCGCCAGCGGCAACTGCAAGTGCGAGCGCGCCGCCACCGCGCAGGACACCGGCGGCCGGGTGCTGTTCGTGGGCGACAGCACCTCGGACTTCTGCGTCTCGGGCAAGGCCGATTTCGTCTTCGCCAAGTACAAGCTGATCGAGCACTGCCGCAGCCGCGGCATTCCGCATGCGGTGTATGCCGACTTCGGCGAGGCGCTGGCGCTGCTGCCGGCCACGGTGAGCATGCAGGCCTCGAGCCTGGCGGCGTGAAGACTTCCGCATGAACGCCGCTCTCAACATCGCCCGCAGCACCGCCGCCAACGACGACTCCGGCTTCGGCGGCACCGCCGCCGCGATCTGCGTCACGCCGAACGAATTCTTCCTGCCCGGCGCGGGTGCCGCCGGCCGTACCGGCGTGCTGCTGGTGCACGGCCTGACCGGCACGCCCAACGAGATGCGCCTGCTGGCGCGCGGCCTGAACCGGGCCGGCTTCTCGGTCTATGCGGTGCAGCTGGCCGGGCACTGCGGCGGCATGGACGACCTGCTGGCCACCCGCTGGCAGGACTGGTATGCGAGCGTCGAGGCCGGCGCCGAGCGCTTCGCGCCGCATGTCGACCGGCTGGTGGTGGCGGGCCTGTCGATGGGCGCGGTGCTGTCGCTGGCGCTGGCCGAAGACCGGCCGGAGCTGGTCGCGGGCGTCACCGCGCTGTCGGTGATCTTTCGCTACGACGGCTGGAGCATGCCGTTCTACACCCGCTTCGGCGGCTTCCTGCTGCCGATCTTTCGCGCGCTCGGCATCGGCCGGCAGCGGGTGTTCCTGGAGCAGCCGCCCTACGGCATCAAGGACGAGGCCCTGCGCCGGCAGGTGGTCGGCCAGATGCACGCCGGCGACAGCGCCGCCGCCGGCCTGCCGGGCAACCCGTGGTGGTCGGTGGTCGAGATGCGGCTGCTGTCGCGCCGGGTGCTGTCGCGGCTGCATGCGGTGCGGGTGCCCTGCCTGGTGGTGCATGCGCGCGAGGACGACATCGCCACCGTCGACAACGCGCGCGCCATCGTGCGCGGGGTGCGGCAGGCGCCGGTCGAGCTGGTGCTGCTCGAGGACAGCTACCACATGGTCACCGTCGACCGCGAGCGCCGCACCGTGATCCGCCGCACCGTCGCCTTCGTGCGCGGCATCGCCGGCATCGAGGCCGCGAGCGCCGCGGTGCCCGCAGCCGCATGACGCCGCTGGTCGCGGTGCTGTGGGTGCTCAACGTGCTGGTCGACAGCGCCGGGCAGCTGGCCTTCAAGGCGGCCGCCGGCGACCCGCGCGCCGGTGACGGCCTGGCGCGCTGGCGCTTCATGGCGGCGCGGCCCTGGCTGTGGGTCGGCATCGCCTGCTATGTGGCCGAATTCCTGGTGTGGCTGGCGTTCCTGTCGCTGGTGCCGCTGTCCGAGGGCGTGCTGCTGGGCTCGATCAACATCGTGGCGATCATGATCGCCGGCCGCATCCTGTTCAAAGAGAAGCTCTCGCCGATGCGGGTCACCGGCATCGTGCTGGTGTCGATCGGCGTGGCCGTCGTGGGGCTGCCGGCATGAAGAAGCGTTTCTACATCGTCGGCTTCCTGGTGCTGATGGCCTTCGACACCCTGGCGCAGCTCAGCTTCAAGACCGCCGGCATGCATGCCCTGCCGCTGGAGATGAGCCCGGCCTGGCTGGCGCGGGTGTTCGGCCAGCCGTGGATCTACGGCGCCTTCGTCGGCTACGTGGGCGCCTTCTTCACCTGGATGACGCTGCTCAGGCACGCGCCGATCGGCCCGGCCTTCGCCGCCTCGCACCTGGAGATCGTCTCGGTGCTGGCGCTGTCGGTCTGGCTGTTCGGCGAGACCGTCGGCTGGCCGCAGATCCTGGGTGGGCTGCTGATCGTGGCCGGCATCGGCTGCCTGGCGGTGTCGGAGACCGACGATCAGGACGGCGCGGACGGCCCGGCCGCGGGCCATGCCGCCGCCGGTGCCGCCACACTCGCGCCATGACCGACAAGAAAACCCTCGACCTCCCGCCCACCGCCGGCCTGCCCCTGCTGCGCTCCGACCTGCGCTGGCGCGGCGATGCCGGCCTGGAGCCGGCGTTGGCCCGCTTCCTGGGTGCGCCCGAGGCGCAGCTGGAATGCTCCGGCACCGCCGCGCTCGTCATCGCCCTGACCACCCTGTCGCGCATGGCGCCGCAGCGCCGCACCGTGGTCGTGCCGGCCTACACCTGCCCGCTGGTGGCCCTGGCGGTGGCCCGCTGCGGACTGCAATTGGCACTGTGCGACCTGGCACCCGCCTCGCTCGACATGGACCCCGCCGCCCTGGCCGCGCTGTGCGGCCCCGACACCCTGGCGGTGATGCCGACCCATATCGGCGGGCGCATCGCCGACGCCGCCGCCGCCCGCATCGCGGCGCGCGCGGCCGGCGCCTGGGTG
>JAKONS010000275.1 GCA_022701845.1 Burkholderiaceae bacterium | reverse complement strand
CGCGCGCCTGCGCCTGCGCCGGCTGGCCGGCCAGCAGCCGCTCGACCTGGTCGCGCATGCGCACCACCGCCTGCGTCGCCTGGTCCAGGCCCAGCACCGACAGCACGCCGCGCATGCGCGCCAGGTGGCCGGGCACCGGCTGCAGCAGCGCGGTCTGTTCGGGCGTGCGGAAGAAGCCGTCGAGCGCGTGCTCGGCCTCGTGCAGCGTGGCGCGCAGTTCGCCGACCACGCTGCCCATGGTCTGGCGCTCGCTGACCTGGCGGTAGAGCGTTTCCATCCAGGCGTCGAGCGGCTCGGGCACCGCGGGCGCGTCGGGCCGGGCGGCGCGATCGAGCCGGCCGGCCAGCACCGCGGCGCGCTCGGCCATGGTCTCGTCGGAGGTGTCGAGCGATTCGTAGGCGGCCTGCAGGTACAGCAGCGAGGTGGCGACCTCCATCGCCAGCGCGGTCGGCGGCGCCGTGCCGCGCTGCACCGTGGCGCCGATGGCGCGGTCGAGGGCGTCGGCCAGGGGCGCGTCGCCGGCATGCAGGCGGCGCAGCGAATCGGTCACCAGGCCGAAGGGGTCGGCCGCGCCCTGCAGCCGGGCGCGGTCGCCGCCGGCCAGCAGCTGCCAGGTCTCGGCGGCGGCGGCGATGCGCTTGCGCGCCTGCACCAGCAGCGCCGGCTCGAAGCGGCCGAAGCGGCGGCGCTCGTAGTCGAGCGGCGCGGCGGTGGCGGCGCCCATGTTCCAGGCCTGGCGCACCGCGTCGAGCGCGGGCGCCTGCCCGTCGGCCGGTGCGCGTGCATGGGCGCAGAAGAACAGCATGTCGCGCAGCAGCTGCGGCTGCACCGGGTCGCCGCGCTGCAGGCCGGTGTACTGCATCAGCACCCGCGAGGCGACCCGCTTGGCATGCAGGTCGCGCGGCAACAGGTCGAGCGCCTGCGCCTCGAAGAAACCGGCGCAGACACGCCAGAAATTCCGCGCCTCGGCAGCGTCGGCGGCGGTCTGCGCGGCGGCCAGCCGCAGCGAGAGTTCCGACAGGGTGCGCGCCGCGGCGGCGTCGCCGGTCTTCACCACGCTCAGCACCTTCTGGTCGAACTGGCTGCGCGCGGCCGGGCCGTAGGCCAGCGGCGCGGGCTGGCCGGTGGCCGGCACCGGCGCGGCGGGCGTACCGGCCTCCCACAGGTCGGCCGGATGCGCCTGGGCGATGCCGGCGGCGGCCTGCAGTTCGCGGTACTGCGGGAACAGGCCCAGCGCCGGATAACGCTTGCCCGCCAGCAGCGCGTCGAGGTATTCGCCCAGCGCGAAGGCGGCGCGCTCGACGGTGGCCACCGCCGCGTCGTCGCAGCGCGCCGGCTCGTCGACGAACTTCTGCACCGCGCCCTCCATCGCGCCGAGCAGCCGCGCCAGCGGGCGCTGGCCGATCATCTCCAGCGCGCCGCCGGCCTGGTGCAGGTACTGGCGCGCGTTGCGCAGCAGGATCGCGTCGGCGGGCGGGGCGTCGGGGTCGGGCGCGCGGGCGGCCTCGCGCTGGTAGCGGCGCAGGTTCTTCAGCGCCGCGTCGAGCTGGCGGCGCAGCTCGGGCTCGATCCAGGCCAGCGGGCCGATGTCGAGATCGGGGCCTTGCGCGGGCATGCCCGGCTCGGCGATGTCGGGTGCGATGGCCATGGGGTTACCGGGAAAGAACGTCGAACGGGAAAACGTCGAACGCGGAAAGCGTCAGGCGATCTTGAAGCGCGACACCGACTGCCGCAGCTCGTCGGCCATGCGCGACAGCTCGCGCACCTGTTGCGCGGTGGAGCGGGTGCCCTCGCCGGTCTGCTCGGTGACCGCGAAGATGTGCTGGATGCTGTCGGCCACCACGTTGGCGAGGCCTGCCTCGCGCGAGGTCGACGAGGAGATCTCTTCGATCAGCTCGGCCAGCCGGCGCGATACCCGGTCGATCTCCGACAGCGCGGTGCCCGCGGTGTCCGACAGCCGCGCGCCCTCGACCACGCCCTGGGTGGAGCGCTCCATGGCGGCCACCGCGTCCTGGGTGTCGCCCTGGATGGTGCGCACCAGCGCGGCGATCTGCCGGGTGGCGTCGGCCGAGCGCTCGGCCAGGCGCTGCACCTCCTCGGCCACCACCGAGAAGCCGCGGCCGGCCTCGCCGGCGGACGCCGCCTGGATGGCGGCGTTGAGCGCCAGCACGTTGGTCTGCTCGGTGATGTCGGAGATCAGCTCGGTGATCTCGCCGATCTCCTGCGACGACTCGCCCAGCCGCTTGATGCGCTTGGAGGTGTCCTGGATCTGGTCGCGGATGGTGTTCATGCCGCCGATCGCGTTCTGCACCGCCTGCAAGCCCGAATCGGCCGCCTGCAGCGACTGCCGCGCCACCGCCGCCGAGGCCTGCGCCTGCGACGACACGCCGTTGATGCGGCTGGCCATGTCGAGCACCGACTTGCCGGTCTCGCGGATCTCGCGCAGCTGCGCGGTCGACGAGGTGAGCAGCTGGCTGGAGGTGGTGTCGACCTGGGCCGTCGTCTGCGCCACCCGGGCGGCGGTGGTCTGCACCGCGCCCACCAGGGCGCGCAGCTCCTCGACGGTGTAGTTGACCGAGTCGGCGATGGCGCCGGTGATGTCCTCGGTCACCGTGGCCTCGTGGGTCAGGTCGCCCTCGGCCACCGCCTGCAGCTCGTTCATCAGCCGCAGGATGGCGGCCTGGTTGGCGTCGTTCACCCGGCGCGCCTCGTGCTGCATCTGCTCGGCCTGGTACTGCTGGCGCTCGGCCTCCAGGCGCTGCTGCTCGGCCGCGCGCTGGCGCTTGCGGCTGTCGAGCAGCAGCACCCGCGCCAGCACGAAGGCCGAGGCCAGCACCACCGCCGCCGCGACCAGCATGGCCAGCAGCACCGGCAGGCCCAGGCCGGCGTCGCGCGAGAGGTGCGACTGCAGCTTTTCCAGGGCCGCGCGCAGGGCTTCGCTCTCGCCGACGATCGCCACCTGCGCCTCGCGCGCCGACACCAGTCCCTGCAGGCTGCCGAGGATGGTGGCCGCCTGGCTGCGGGTGGTTTCGTACTGCTTGAGCAGGGCCTGCAGCTGCTCGCGCACCTGGGCATCGCGCGCGGGCGCCAGGCGCAGGTCGGTGCTGCCCGCGAGCAGGCCCTGGCCGATCTCGCGGAACGAGTTCAGGTCCTTGCCGAGCAAAAACACCGCCTCGGGGCTGACGCCCTCGGCGGTCTGGAATTCGTTGGCCGACTTGCCGATGCGCTGGGTCAGCATCACCAGCTGGCTGGCCGCGGCGATCTCGCCGGCCGGCGCGCCCTGCTGCAGCTTCAGGGCCGCCACCGCCTCGGCGGTTTCCAGCAGGTCGGCCGACTGCTGGTTGACGGCGCGCAGGGCGGTGCCGACCTGGGTCAGCGTTTTTTCCTGGCGCATCACCGCCCGGGCATTGCGCGCGGCGCGGTCGATCAGGGGCTGGGCCGCGGCCAGGTCGTCGGTGTAGCCGGACGACACGCTGGCCACGCCGGCCGCGGCATCGCCGTCGGCCAGCGCATGGCCGATGCGCTCGAGCGTGGCGGCGCTGTCGGCCACGTCGGGAAACGCCTGCTGGTTGCCGATGACCGCCTGCGAGGCCGCCTTGGCCAGGCGCTGCGACTGCATCAGCGCCTGGCCGGTGGCCGCCAGCTGCTGCGCGTTGGTGCTGGCCTGGCGCAGCGCATAGCCGGCCAGCAGCGCCAGCAGCAGCACCGACACCGCCAGCACCGCGTACAGCACCCGCTGGTGGCGGTGGATGGTGGCGCGGCCGAGCAGCGGCAGGGCGACCAGTTCGGAATCGTCGAAGCCGTGCGGCTGCAGCAGGCGGCTGGCGGCGAAGTCGGCGCGGCCGGCCGGGGCCGGTGCCGGGGTAGCGCTCGGGCGGTCGGCGCCGGAGCGCGGCTCGATGCCGGCCTCGGCATGCGCGGCCTGCGCCAGCAGGAATGCGGCGCCCTGCTGCGCCTCGGCCGCCGGTGCCGCCAGCGGCGCCGCGGCGGGCGCCGGCAGCGGGCGCTGGCCGGTGAAGCCGCCGGCACGGGCGCGGGCGATCTCGGCCGAGCTGGTCGGCGCGCGCCGGTCGCCGTCCGGACGGCCCCGCTGGCGCGAGAAGAATTTCCCGATGTGGTCGGCGACGGACATGGAGCGATCCTGCTGAAGAAAGACGATCGGCGTATCAGGCGGCGATGTGGAGGAAGCGGGGGTCGGCCGCCAGCGCCTGCAGGTCGATTTCCTGCCACCGCTGCTGCCGGCCGTCGGTGTAGATGCCGCCGTACCAGGCCGGCGCGCCGTCGGCCCGCGGCGCGGTCGAGGTGAAATCGTCGCCGCCGCGCAGGCCCAGCAGCCGGTCGACCTTGAGCGCGCACGGCACGCCTAGGGCGGTGTTGAGGGTGAGCAGGCTGGATTCGGCCGCCTGGGCCTGCGGGCGCCGCGCCGCGGGCGAGGCCGCATCGTCGTCGACCCCGGCGAACAGCACCGGGTCGACCACGCCGGCCAGGTTGCCGCGCAGGCTGGCCACGCCGAGGAACCAGGGCGCGGTGTAGGGCACCGGCTGCAGCGGCGCCCAGGGAAAGATCTCGCCGGCCTGCGCCAGGGGGAACAGGTAGCGCACCCCGGCCGATTCGGCCGCCAGCCAGGCCACCGACGGGCCTTCGTCGCGCGCGGCCTGCAGCCGGCTGGCCAGCCGGGCCTGGAGTTCGCTCAGCGCCTGGCGGTCGGCCATGGTGTCGTGGGTGGATGGGTGGGCGGGAGGGTCAGCCGAGCTCGGCGATGCGCGCCGCGAGCTCGGCCGGATCGACCGGCTTGGTGAGGTAGGCGCGCGCGCCCTGGCGCATGCCCCACACCTTGTCGGTCTGCTGGTTCTTGCTGGTGCACATGAACACCGGCACGTCGGCATAGGCCGGGTTGCGGGTGATGGTGCGGGTGAGCTGGAAGCCGCTCTGGCCGGGCATCACCACGTCCATCAGGATCAGGTCCGGCTTCTCCTCGGCCAGCCGGGACATCGCCTGCTCGGCGTTCTCGGCGGTGCGCACCGCCATGCCGCGCTTCTGCAGCAGGTCGGTGAGGAACATCAGCTCGGTCTTGGAGTCGTCGACGACGAGCACCTTCTGGATGGGCATCACGGTGCTCCTGGCGGTGAAGAAGTCGACGAAGCCGACGGCGCGAGCTGCTGCACCACCGTCAGCAGCTGGTCCTTGGTGAAGGGCTTGGTGAGGTAGTCCTGGCAGCCCACCATGCGGCCGCGCGCCCGGTCGAACACCCCGTCCTTGGACGACAGCATCACCACCGGCGTGGCCGAGAAGCGCGGGTTGCGCTTGATGATCGCGCAGGTCTGGTAGCCGTCGAGCTTGGGCATGAGGATGTCGCAGAAGATCAGCTGAGGGGCGTAGTCGTTGACCTTGGAGAGCGCGTCGAAACCGTCGTCGGCCAGCAGCACCTCGTGGCCGCCCTGCTTCAGGAATATCTCGGCGCTACGGCGGATGGTGTTGCTGTCGTCCACCACCAGCACCCGGCAACCCCTGCCGTCGGCACCGCTGCCCGCCGTCGCGCCCGCGTTCTCGCTCGTGCTCACGTCTTCTCCCTGTCGTTCTTCAACCCGGGGACCGAGCGGCTCACGCAGGCCGACGGATCAGATCTGCACCATCTCGAAATCTTCCTTGCGGGCACCGCACTCGGGACAGACCCAGTTCATCGGGACCTGCTCCCAGGGCGTCCCGGCGGCGATGCCGTCTTCTGGAACGCCGACGGATTCGTCATACATCCATCCGCAAATCAAACACATCCACGTTTTGGCATCAGTCACGCTTGGAAAACCCTTGAATTCACTGCCGGCGATTGTATCGACAGGTATGGTCCGGAAAGAATGTTCGTCGAACCCTTGCACAATGTCCGATCGGCTCAGCGCTGTGCGCGCGGGCTGCGCCCGCTCTGCTCTCCGCGTCGTTTTTCCGCTGTCGCTTTTCGTCTGCTGCCCGCCTCATGCCCCTGACCCCTCCTCCCGCCTCCGACATTCCCACCGAAGACCCGACGGAAGAAGACGAGGACGACGGCCGGCCGGCCTGCGTGCTGGTCTTCAACGCCAACGACCCGAGCGGGGCCGGCGGCCTGGCGGGCGACATCCTGGCGGTGGCGTCGGTGGGCGGCCATGCGCTGGCGGTGGCCACCGGCGCCTATGCCCGCGACAGCGCCAAGATCTTCGAGCACTTCCCGCTCGACGAGGAAGCGGTGGCCGAGCAGGCGCGGGTGGTGCTGGAAGACGTGCCGGTCGACGCCATCAAGGTGGGTTTCGCCGGCACCCCGGCCAATCTGGGCGCCATCGCCGAGATCGCCTCCGACTACGACGACCTGCCGCTGGTGGCCTACATGCCCGACCTGTCGTGGTGGTCCGAGGACGAGATCGACGCCTACCACGACGCCTTCCGCGAACTGTTGCTGCCGCAGACCACCCTGCTGGTGGGCAACCACGGCACGCTCTGGCGCTGGCTGCTGCCCGACTGGGCGAATTCGCGCAGCCCCACCGCACGCGACATCGCCCGCGCCGCTGGCGATGCCGGCGTGCCCTACACCCTGGTCACCGGCATTCCGCTGCCGGAGCAGTTCGTCGAGAACACCCTGGCCACGCCGCAGGCGGTGGTGGCCACCGCCAAGTTCGAGCTGTTCGATGCGGTGTTCTCCGGCGCCGGCGACACCCTGGCCGCCTCGGTGGCGGCCCTGATCGCCAACGGCAGCGACCTGGGCGAGGCCTGCGCCGAGGCGCTGCACTACCTCGACCGCAGCCTCGACGGCGGTTTCCGGCCCGGCATGGGCAACGTGCTGCCCGACCGCCTGTTCTGGGCCCAGCCCGACGAGGACGACGACGAGCAGGAAGAAGCCTCGGCCGACCTCACCAAGGCCCTCGAAGGCTTCGTGATGCCGTCGCCGGACGTCAAGCACTGAGCGGCGGACGGCCATCCTTCATACCTTTCCACCCCTTTTCACAAGATACCCGCCGTGAGCGCCATGACCTCAGAAGACCGCAACCTCCCCTTGTTCGAACGCGCCCGCCAGGTGATCCCCGGCGGCGTTAACTCGCCGGTGCGCGCCTTCAGGGCGGTAGGCGGCACGCCGCGCTTCGTCAAGCGGGCGCACGGCGCGTATTTCTGGGACGCCAACGACCAGCGCTTCATCGACTACATCGGCTCCTGGGGTCCGATGATCCTGGGCCACGGCCATCCAGCGGTGCTGGAGGCGGTGCAGAAGGCGGCTCTCGACGGCTTCTCCTTCGGCGCGCCGACCGAGCGCGAGATCGAACTGGCCGAGAAGATCATCTCGCTGGTGCCGTCGATCGAGATGGTGCGGCTGGTCAGCTCCGGCACCGAGGCCGGCATGAGCGCGATCCGGCTGGCGCGCGGCGTCACCGGCCGCAAGACGATCATCAAGTTCGAAGGCTGCTACCACGGCCATGCCGACGCCTTGCTGGTCAAGGGCGGCTCGGGCATGGCGACCTTCGGCCACCCCACCTCGGCCGGCGTGCCGCCGGAGGTGGTGCAGCACACGCTGGTGCTGGAATTCAACAACGTCGAGCAGCTGGAACAGGCCTTCGCCGAATACGGCGTCGACATCGCCTGCGTGATCCTGGAGCCGATCGCCGGCAACATGAATTTCGTGCGCGCCAGCGAGCCCTTCGCCCGTGCCGCACGCGAGCTGTGCACCCGCCACGGCGCGATGCTGGTGTTCGACGAGGTGATGACCGGGTTCCGGGTGGGGCTGCACGGCGCGCAGGGCGTGATGGGCGTGCAGCCCGACGTCACCGTGATGGGCAAGGTGATCGGCGGCGGCATGCCGCTGGCGGCGTTCGGTGCGTCGAAGGCGATCATGGAACACCTGGCGCCGCTGGGGCCGGTCTACCAGGCGGGCACGCTGTCGGGCAACCCGATCGCCACCGCCTGCGGCCTGGCGACGCTCGACGAGATCTCGAAACCCGGCTTCTTCGAGACGCTGTCGGCACGCACCACCCGCCTGGTCGACGGCCTGGCCGGTGCCGCCGAACGGGCCAGGCTGCCCTTCTGCAAGGACAGCCAGGGCGGCATGTTCGGCTTCTTTTTGCTCGACGCCCTGCCCCAGCACTACACCCAGGTGCTGAAGACCGATACCGAGAAGTTCGGCCGGCTGTTCCACGGCCTGCTCGACCGCGGGGTGTACATCGCGCCGGCGCTGTACGAGGCCGGCTTCGTCAGCAGCGCGCATACCGACGCCGACATCGACGCGACGGTGGCCGCGGCGGCGGAAGTCTTCGCCGCGCTCTGAGCCGGCCTTTGCGGCGGCCGGGCGCCCCGGCGGCTAGTAGAACTGCCCGCGCACGCCGACCGTGAGACGGCGTCCGGGTGCCGACTCGTAGAAGCGGGCGTTGCCGTCGTTGACGATCAGCGAGCCGGCATAGCTGCGGTCGAACAGGTTGTCGAGGCGGCCCCAGGCATACCAGTTCACCCCGCCCGACTTGAATTCCCGCCCCGCCTTCAGCGCCACCACGCCGTAGCCGGACGCCGCCTGGGTGTTGAGATCGTCGGCGAAGGCCTTGGCCGACAGCGACACCTCGGTGCCCACCCGCCAGCCGAACCCGGGCGACGCATCCAGGCCCAGCTGCGCGGTGTTGCGCGCGGTGCCGGGCAGCTGGTTGCCGCGCCGCACCGCCACGCCGCCGGCGTTGGAATAGGCGCTGTCGAAGTAGGCGTCGAGGTGGGTGTAGGCCAGGCGGGGCACCCAGCGCTGGGCGCCCCAGGGCTTGCCGGTGACGGCGAACTCGGCACCGCGCCGCACCACCGCGTCGGCGTTCTGGAACACGGTGCGGCCGTTGACGGTGGCCGCCGGCACGATCTCCTGGCGGGTACGCGCCTGGAACAGCGCGGCCTGCAGGTCGAACAGCGCCGCCTGCCACTTGGCGCCGATCTCCACCTGTTTGCTCTTGGCGGCCGACAGCCCGAAATTCGGGCCGGTGCTGCCAATGCTGTAGGCCATCTCGGCGAGCGTCGGCGTCTCGAAGCCCCGGCCGGCGTTGGCATACAGGTTGAGGTTGTCGAGCACGCTCCACACCGCGCCCAGCGCCGGGCTGGTCTGGCGGTAGGTGCGGCTGCCGCTGTCGTTCGGGTTGACCGCGGTGACGTAGTCGTCGTCCACCGACAGCTTGACCCGGGTGGAGCGGGCGCCGGCGATGAAGCGCCACTGCGGCGTGGCCTGCCAGTCGACCTGGCCGAACAGGTCGTCGTTGCCGGCCCGGTCGAGCTCGTTGCGGCGCAGCGCGCCGGCGGTGCCGTTGTTGTTGACGAAGCCCTGGCGCCGCTCGCGCTGGCGGTCGGCGCTGGCGCCCAGCGTCCACGACAGCGGCAGGCCGGAGGCGGTGGGCACGGTGTGCGTCCAGCTCAGGCCGGCGCCGCCGTAGCGGCGTTCCAGGTCGACCACGCCGCCGGCGCTGGTGAGCGCGGCGCCGTTCATCGACAGGTACTGGGTGAGGTCGCGGGTGCCGCCGTAGACGCGCGCCTGGATGCGGTCCTGCGCGCCCAGGCGCTGGTCGAGCACCAGGCCGAGCTGGTTCTGGTCGACCGACTTGCGGGTGTTGAAGGTGTCGGCCACGGTGGGCGCCTGGCGCGGGTTGGCGCGCAGCTGCGCCGCGGTGAGGCCGAGCGGATCCTGCGCGCGCGGCTGGCTGAACAGGTTGACCAGGGCGGTGATCGTGGTGTCGCTGCTGGGCCGCGCCACCAGCTTGCCGTTGAGCTGGGTGCGCTCGGCCGCGCTGTGGTCGCGCCAGCCGTCGGTGCGCATGTGCGAGATGTCGAGCAGGCCGCCCAGCTGGCGGTCGCCGAAGTCGAAGGAGGCATCGGCCACCCGCAGGCCGTAGGCGCCGGCGCTCACCGAGGCGGCGGCGCCGCCGCCCGGTTTCGGGTCGCGGGTGAAGACCTGCACCACGCCGCCGGCCGAGTTGCCGTATTGCTGCGCCAGCGGGCCGCGCAGGATGTCGATGCGCCCGGCCGAGGCGAGCTGCGCGGTGGCGGCCTGGCCCTGGCCGTCGGGCGAGGTGGCGGGAATGCCGTCGACCAGGATGCGCACGCCGCGCACGCCGAAGGTGGAACGCGAGCCGAAGCCGCGCACCGCGATCTGCAGGTCCTGCGCATAGTTCTGGCGGTCCATCACCACCACGCCGGGCTGGGCGAAAAGCAGCTCCGACAGGTTGACCAGCGGGCTGGCGGTGCGAAAGCCGTCCACCGTCACGCTGGTCTGGCTGGCGGCGGAATCGAAGCGACGCTGGGCTTCGGCGTTGCCTTCGACCTGCACCGTGGGCAGGACGTCGGGTGCGGTCTGCGCCCAGGCCGGTGCGGCGCAGAGCGCGCCGGCCAGCAGCGGCAACGGCCAGGCGCTGCGACGGCGCAGGCGCGGCACGGGCGAACGGGAGGGTGCGGGCGCGGCGGGGGCACCGGAGGCACCGGAACCACCGGGCGGAAGGATGGGAAAGGACATGGGGCGTGCGAAACGGAGGAGCGGGCGGCCGGCAGAGCGAGGCGTTCGACAGCCGGGCGGGCAAGTCTTCGACGCTAACAGACCGCGGCGCTCCGCGGTGTTCAGCTGTGGCGCGAAATGGCTGCTGCATCGCGGCGCAGATACGGGCACGGGAACGGCCCGCGCCGGCCTGCGCCCGCGCGACGGCGCTGGTACGCGATTTGCCCCGGCGTTGGCACGTCCGGCCCGCCGGGCGACACCCCATCCCGACAGGAGCACCCCATGGTTTCCATCCACCGCCTTTCTCCGTTCCACCATCCCGCGCGGGAGCACGAACACCCACCCGAACGCCACGACGAGCACGAACGCGACCACCGCCTGCCTGTCGACGCCTGCACCGAGCGCGGCGAGGGCCGCCCGCCCTCCATCCCCTGGGCCGGCCGGCTGGTGGCGACGGCGGCGGCGCGGGCCTTGATCGCACGCCTGCAGACCAGCTACGGCACCCTGATGTTCCACCAGGCGGGCGGCGACTGCGACGCCAGTCCGCCCCTGTGTTTCGCCCAGGGCGACTTTCCGCTGGTCGAGATCGACGTGCTGCTGGGCTCGGTCGACGGCGCACCGTTCTATGTGAGCCAGCGGCGCTTTCTCAGCTTCGAGCATGCGCGGGTGAAGCTCGATGCGGTGCCGGGCCGGGCCGGCGTGTTCTCGCTGGAGCGGCCCACCGGCCTGCGCTTCACCACCCGCAGCCGGCCGCTCACGCCGGAGGAGATGCGGTGTCCGATGCCGATGCCGATGCCGACGTCGGCGCCGCCACCGCCGGCATGGCGGCACGACTCGCGCTGACGGGGGCGGTCAGCGGCAGCGCAGCCGGCGGTACACCGTGTTGCGCGCGACCCCCAGCGAGCGTGCCGCCGCCGACACGTTGCCGCCGTGCAGGCGCAGGGCCTGCTCGATGGCGCCGAGGGTGAGCGCGTCGAGCGACATCGCCTGGCGGCCGCCGGCGCCGTCGGGCGGCTCCGCGACGAACGTCGGCGGCGCTGCCGGCCGCTCGGCGGGCGGCGCCAGGTCGTCGAGGAAATCCTCCGGCAGATGGCGCGGGCCGAGCACCGGCTCGCCGGGCGTCAACGCCACCGCGGTGCGCAGCAGGCTGGCCAGCTGGCGGATGTTGCCGGGCCAGGGATGGCGGGCGAACAGCGCCACCAGCTCGGGCGCGAGTGCCGGCGCCGCGCGCCCGTGCACCACCGCGTCGGCGCGCAGCAGGCGGGCCGCCAGCGCCGCCAGGTCGGTGCGCTCGCGCAGCGGCGGCAGCCGCACCACCAGGCCGTTGATGCGCCAGTAGAGGTCTTCCCGGAACGCGCCCGCGGCCCGCAGCGCGCGCAGGTCGCGGTGGGTGGCGCAGACGATGGCGAAATCGACCGGCACCGGCTGCGCGCCGCCGAGCGGCGTCACCTCGCGCTCCTGCAGCACCCGCAGCAGGCGCGCCTGCAGGGCCAGCGGCATGTCGCCGATCTCGTCGAGGAACAGCGTGCCGCCGTCGGCCTGCAGGATGCGCCCGGGGCTGCCCTTCCTGCGGGCACCGGTGAAGGCGCCCTCCTCGTAGCCGAACAGCTCGGATTCGATCAGCTGCTCGGGCAGCGCGGCGCAGTTGACCGTCACCAGCGGCCCGGCGCGGCGCGGCGAATCGTGGTGGATGGCGCGTGCCAGCAGCTCCTTGCCGGTGCCGGTCTCGCCCAGCAGCAGCACCGGGATGCCGCGGCCCGACAGGCGCTGGAGCCGGTCGATGGCCGCCGACATGGCGGCGTCGCCGCTGCGCAGCGCCTCCAGGCCGGGACGGGCGACGCCGGCCGGCGCCGCCGGTCTGGCTGCCGCGCTGCGCCCTGCCGCGGCGCCGGCGGCCACCGGCAGATGCGCGGCCGGCTGGCGCAGGCGCACCCGGCCGGCCACCTTCACCCCGCCCGGCACATGCAGCTCGAACAGCTCGCCGGCGGCGGCGCGGTCGCGGCGCAGCAGGTCGGAGATCGGCCGGCCGAAGAGCGAGCTGAAGGTGTGCGCCTGCAGCGACCGCAGCGACATGCCCAGCTGGAACACCGCGCTGCGGTTGGCCGAGAGGAAGCGGCCGTCGGTATCGAACACCGCCATGCCTTCCAGCAGGGTGTCGAGGAACTCCGCCCGCGCATGGAAATGCAGCCGCACCGCAGTGTCGAAATGCCGCACGAACAGGTGGTTCTCGACGATCTGCGCCGACATGCGCACCAGCGCCAGGGTGTGCTTGCCCTGGCTGCGCCGGTCGCCGCTCACGTCGAGCGAGCCGAGCAGCTCGCCCATCGGGTCGGAGATCGGCGCGCAGGAGCAGCTGAGGAAATGGTTGGCGCGCAGGAAATGCTGGTCGGCATGGATCTGCATCGGTTCGCCTTCGGCCAGCGCGGTGCCGATGGCGTTGGTGCCCTTCGACTGCTCCGACCACAGCACGCCCGGCTGCAGCGCCACCCGCTGGGCGCGGGCCAGGAAGTCGGCATCGCCGAGCGAATGCAGGATGGTGCCGTTGCGGTCGGTCAGCAGCACCATGCTGCGGGTGCCGGCGATCTGGGCGTAGAGGTTTTCCATCACCGGCCGCGCATGCGAGCACAGCGTCACCTCGCGCTCGCGCGCCTCCTGCAGCGCGTCGGGCGCCAGCGCGGTCACATCGGGCGCATGGTCGCTGCGCAGGCCGAAATCGCTGGAGCGCTGGTGCGATCGCTGCAGCGCCGCGGCGGCATCGCGTTTGTCGGAGGCGTCGCGCTTGCGCGGCGGCGCGGCGTCGGTGAGAGGGTCGTGCATAGGTCGTGGCGGCCGGGGAAAGGCGTGCACGCTAGCACTTACTGACTAATTCTGAAAGCGGGGTGTTCCCGCGAGGCACCGCGTGCTAGGGCCGCACGCGGTGGCAGGCGTTTCTCAGTGCCGGAAGTGGCGCACGCCCGAGAACACCATCGCCACGCCGCGTTCGTCGGCAGCGGCGACGACCTCCGGATCGCGCATGCTGCCACCGGGCTGGATGACGCAGCTGGCGCCGGCATCCACCACCACGTCGAGGCCGTCGCGGAACGGGAAGAACGCGTCGCTGGCCACCACCGTGCCGCTGAGCGACAGGCCGGCGTGGCCGGCCTTGATGCTGGCGATGCGGGCCGAGTCGAGACGGCTCATCTGCCCGGCGCCGACGCCCATCGTCATGCCGTCCTTGCAGAAGACGATGGCGTTGCTCTTGACGTACTTGGCCACCTTCCAGGCGAACAGCAGGTCCTGCATCTGCTGCGGCGTCGGCTGCACCTTGGTCACCACCTTCAGCTCGGCCAGCGTCAGCTCGCGGTTGTCGGCGGTCTGCATCAGGATGCCGGAGCCGATGCGCTTGACGTCCATCGCGTTGCGGCCCTGCGCCCAGGCGGTGTCGCCACCCGGCGGCAAGGCGATCTCGAGCAGCCGCACATTGGCCTTGGCCTTGAAGATCTCCAGCGCTTCGGCGGAAAACGCCGGCGCCATCAACACCTCCACGAACTGCTTCGACACCGCCTGCGCGGCAGCCGCGTCGACCGGCTGGTTGAAGGCGATGATGCCGCCGAAGGCCGAGGTCGGGTCGGTCTGGAAGGCCTTGGAATAGGCGTCGAGCGCATCGCGACCGACCGCCACGCCGCACGGATTGGCATGCTTGACGATCACGCAGGCGGCCTGCTCGAAGCTCTTGACGCATTCCCAGGCGGCGTCGGCGTCGGCGATGTTGTTGTAGCTGAGCTCCTTGCCCTGCAGCTGCCGGGCGGTCACCAGCGAGCCCGGCGCCGGATACAGGTCGCGGTAGAAGGCGGCCTGCTGGTGC
Source organism: Burkholderiaceae bacterium (assembly GCA_022701845.1). The sequence continues at coordinate 962 of JAKONS010000275.1, read as the reverse complement.
GGGTTCTCGCCGTAGCGCAGGTCCTGCAGCTTGACGAAGCGGCCGTTCGACTGGCCCGGGAACAGGGCGTGGGAATCGTCGTCCTGGATGCGCGAGAGGTAGTCGCTGATCGCGCCGTCGTATTGCGCGATGCGGTTGAACGCGGCCACCGACAGCGCGAAACGGGTCTTTTTCGACAGCTCGCCGGCCTGCAGTTCGGCCAGCACCTCGGCATATTGCGACGCGTCGGTCACCACGCCGACGTCCTTCCAGTTCTTGGCCGCGCTGCGCACCATCGCCGGGCCGCCGATGTCGATGTTCTCGATCGCGTCTTCCAGCGTGCAGCCGGGCCGCGCCACGGTGGCCTCGAACGGATAGAGGTTGACCACCAGCAGGTCGATGGTGCCGATGCCGTGCGCGGCCAGCGCGGCCATGTGCTCGGGCAGGTCGCGGCGCGCCAGCAGGCCGCCGTGCACCATCGGATGCAGGGTCTTCACCCGACCGTCGAGCATTTCCGGAAAGCCGGTGATCTCGGCCACTTCGGTCACCGGCAGCCCTTCCTGGGCGAGCAGCGCGGCGGTGCCGCCGGTGGAGAGCAGGCGTACGCCCAGGGCGTGCAGCCCCCGGGCGAAGTCGACGATGCCGGTCTTGTCGGAAACGGAAAGCAGTGCGTTCATGGGCGGTGGGTGGCGGTGCGTTATTTGATGAGTTTGTGCTCGACGAGCTTCTTGCGCAGGGTGTTGCGGTTGAGGCCCAGCCAGTCGGCGGCGCGCGACTGGTTCTGCGCCGCCTCCGCCATCACGACCTCCAGCAGCGGGCGCTCCATGACCTGGATCAGCATGTCGTACATGCCATGCGGCTGCTCGCCGCCCAGGTCCCGGAAATAGCCCTGCAGGCTGTCGCGGATGCAGGATTCGATTTGTTGCTTGCTCATGCGCTTCTTCTCACTCTCTCTTCTCTCTCTGTCTTTTTCTGTCTGTCTT
>JAKONS010000240.1 GCA_022701845.1 Burkholderiaceae bacterium | reverse complement strand
TGGTGGTTCAACTCGATGGCGCTGCTGGCCGACGGCTGGCACATGAGTTCGCACGCCTTCGCGATCGGCCTGAGCGCCTTCGCCTATGCGGCCATGCGGCGCCATGCGAGCGATCCCCGCTTCGCCTTCGGCACCTGGAAGATCGAGGTGCTGGCGGGCTTCGCGAGCGCCCTGTTCCTGCTCGGCGTCGCGGCGCTGATGGTGGTGGGATCGGTGGAGCGGCTGTGGTGGCCCGCGCCGATCCACTACCGCGAGGCGATCGCCGTGACGGTGCTGGGCCTGCTGGTGAACCTGTTGTGCGCCTACCTGCTGGGCGGCGCGCACCAAGCCCACGACGGGCCGGGGCACGGGCATTCACACGACCACGAACATGGCCACTCGCACGCCGGCCACGGTCACGATCACGGTCACGAGCGAGGCACCGACCTGAACCTCAAGTCCGCCTACCTCCACGTGCTCGCCGACGCCGCCACGTCGGTGCTGGCGATCGTCGCGCTCGTGGGCGGCTGGATCGGGGGCTGGTCCTGGCTCGATCCGGCCATGGGCATCGTCGGCGCCGCGCTGGTCGCGCGCTGGGCCCACGGACTGCTCAGGGAGACCGGCCGCGCGCTGCTCGACCGCGAGATGGACCACCCGGTGGTCGACGAGATCCGCGAGGGCATCGAGCACGGCCTGGCTGATTCGCACACGCGCGTCGCCGACCTGCACGTCTGGCGCGTCGGCCGCAACGCCTACGCGTGCGCGCTCACGGTCGTCACGCATTCGCCCACGCTCACGGCCGACGACGTGCGCGCACGTTTCTCGATGCACGAGGAGATCGTGCATTCGACGGTCGAGGTGCAGCGTTGCGAAGACGCTTGAAGACCGTCATGGATTCCATTGCTTTCCTGTTGCGATAGGCAATGAGCCTCAGGGTCGTGCCTGTTCATCAACTTCACGGCAGCTTGAGAAAGTAAAGAAATCTAGCTGGCACGGTCCGATCGAAGCATCGGACACGTGCTGGATTCGCCATTGCATGACGCCATTCGAGACACGTTGCAATTCAGCCGCGATCGCTCGACAAGTCAACAAAAGTTCAGAGTTCGTTTGCGAGTATCTGCCGATACTCGCGCACCGCATTCATTGCGGGCTGTGGCGCAGGTGTGAAAAGAAAGGTGGAACTCGTGAGCCAGGTAGGCGTGCGACCGACATGGCGCCTTTCATGTTTGCATTCCAGATCTACGCCATTGCGACTTCATTGCCAGACTCATTCAACTTTTCGCACCCTAATCGATCCTCCATGACGAACAAGATCTCTTTCGTTCTCTCCGTGCTTTCCATTGCATTGCTGCAAGCCTGTGGCGGCGGTGGAGACTCCGATTCCACGTCCACGAACGTGTCACCGACCGGCAGTATCGGCGCGAGCCCGTCCGTGCCCACGAACACCAACCTGGTGTCAGCGAGCTTCAACCGCGGCGCCACGGCACGCTACCAGCTGACCAACGCAAGCGGCCAAATCTTCGGCCGACTCGACAACAGTGTCCAAGACGCCAAAGGCGCCATGACGACGCTTGGATCCAATGTGCTGAGCGGCGACACAGAGGTCAAGGAAATCAGTGGGGATGCGACCTACGCACTGGGCCGATGGACAGCCGGTACTGTCACGAATTCCTCGGGAGCCACCACGTTGACTGGAATGGACGACAAGGCCTCCTATCACTACGTCGCCTTCAACGTTCCGAGCACTCTTCCCACTTCAGGCACTCTGGCATGCGATACCGGGGTGTTCACCACGCCTACTTACGCCGGGGGTGGTGTTGGAGCCGGCGCATTCGGCAATGGCACCGCCAGCGGATTGGTGACATTGACCTTCAATTCCTCCGGTGCGTCCGTGGGCGGAAAAATCGGCGTGACTGCTGCGGGCAGCGACGGTTCGATTGCTTTGAAACCCTCCAGCGTGACAGTCAATGGCATGCCAGTCAGCGGCAACTATCTCAGCGACGGCGCCTATTTCCAGGTCGGCGATGCCGGGGCGGGCGCCTACCTCGTGGTGGGCAGCTATGCGGTCTCGCTCGCCAATGGGGCGCTGTACATCGGTGCGGCCCGGTTCCGCTGCAGCTGACAGAAAGGGCCCGTCGCGCATCGGCGAGGGCGGGCACCGGTCGGTCTTCGATCACAGACGAAGACTGGTCCAAAACGCCGTTCCTGCAACAGGAACGGGACATGCGACATCACGGTCGCCGCAGGTCCGAAAGACAAAAAGCCCTGCAAGTCGTTGACTTGCAGGGCTTTTCTGATTGGTGGCTCTTCACGGATTCGAACCGCGGACCTGTGGATTATGATTCCATCGCTCTAACCGACTGAGCTAAAGAGCCGAGCCCAGCATTATAGCCCGGACTTTTTGGTCTTGGCCAGAGATTTTCGAGGTAACGCCGCCAGTGACGATCTTCGGCGTCCGCGTTGCAACAGCCAGGCCATATGGCAAGTAGTGCGCAAGTCGCTTCTATTTGGTGCTCGGCATGGCCACCACCGCACCAGGCAGGGCGTGCCGATGTAAGAATTCGTGCCTATGTCCACACCCGCCGACACACTCCTGCCGCCCCTGTCGTCAACGACGACCGGCGAGCGCTCCGACGAGGCGCTCATGCTCGCCTATGCCGCCGAGGGCGACATCGGCGCCTTCGACGCGCTGTATGCGCGCCACGAGATGCCGCTCTATCGCTTCGTGCGGCGCCTGCTGGGCGCACAGGCGGCCGAGGGCGACGAGGTGTTCCAGGAAGCCTGGGTGCGCATCGTGGCGGCGCGCTCCGGATTCGCGCAGCAGTCGCTGGCCTGGCGCACCTGGG
>JAKONS010000234.1 GCA_022701845.1 Burkholderiaceae bacterium | reverse complement strand
CGCGGATGGCGGTGAAGGGGCCGGCCGCCTCGGTGAAGGTGTTGGTGGCGGCGACCACCCACTGCGCGGCGACGGTGCCGCCGGTGTCGGTGCGCAGCAGCCAGTGGCTGCCCTGGTCCTCGGCCGATACCACCCGGTCGTGGCCGTGCAGGGCGGCGCCCGCGCGCTGCGCCGCATGGGCCAGGCCGCGGGCATAGGCCAGCGGCTGCACCGTGCCGGCGCGCTGGTCGAGCAGGGCGCCGGTGTAGGCGCGGGTGCCGGTGCGCTCGGCGGTTTCCTCGGCGCTCAACAGCCGCACCGGCGCGCCGTGCGCCTGCCATTCGGTGGCGCGCTGGCGGATGTTGGCCAAGCCCGATGCGCCGACCGCGCAGTGCAGCGTGCCGTTGCGCACCGCCTCGCAGTCGATGCCGTGGCGCTCGATCAGCGCATAGACCAGGTCCGGCCCGGCGCCCAGCTGTGTCAGCAGCCGGGCTCCGTGCAGCCCGCCCAGGGCGCCCGACAGGGCCGAGGGCATCACCCACATGCCGGCATTGACCAGCCCGACATTGCGGCCGGAGCCGCCGAAGCCGATCTCGGCGCCCTCCAGCACCGCGGTGCGGGCGCCTTTTTCCTGCAGGTGCAGCGCGGCCGACAGGCCGGTGAAACCGCCGCCGACGATGGCGACATCCACCTCGATCGCACGCTCGAGCGGCGGCGTGTGGGGTGCGGGCGGCGCCGAGGCCTCCCACAGGCCGTGCGAGCGCGGGTCGTTCCTCATGCCGCCACCGGCTGGCCGAGGGCGGCGAACACCGCGTCGATCGAGCGCTGCTGCGCCGCGGCGTACAGCGCGATCTCGTCGTGCACCGGCGCGCCCAGGTCGCGCTCGAAGGCGGCCTGCGCCGCGTTGGCGGCATAGCTGCGCTGCTCGGTGCCGCCCAGGTTCGACTGGAAGATGCCGGCCGCGCTCACCGGCAGGAAGTCCTCGTAGACGATCGGGTCGGCGGCCACCGCGCCGCTGGCGATCAGCGCTTCCAGGTCGGGCGACTCCGCGCCGTGAAGGGCGTGGGGTGCCGTGCCCAGCACCAGCCGGTAGCGGAAGAAGGCCAGGCCGCGGCGGCGCAGGGTGTCCAGGTCGTCCGGGAACTGTTCGAAGGCCTTCGCCAGGCGCTGCGGATAGCTGCCGGACGCGGCGGCCGCGCCGTCGGCATCGCGCACGCCGGCCAGCAGCCGGTCGTACAGCGCGCGGCCGTCGCGGGTGAGCGCCATGCCGCGCTGCTCGATCTCGCCGAAGCGGGCGGTGTGGGTGCCGGGCGCGGCGCCGTCGGTGAAGCGCACCGGCTCGACCAGCGCCTTGAAGCTGGTCTGGCGCAGCAGGATCGGATGCCGGCGCGGCGGCGGGCCTTCGACGACTTCCTTGGCATCGATGCCGCGCCGCGGCATCTCCTGCTGCGCCGCGTCGATGTCGAGGGTGCGCGGGGTCAGGTGGTTGATGTGCGGGCCGGAGAAGCACACCACGTCGGCGATCAGCCGGTGCGCATCGCTCAGGCGGGCATAGGTGTCGGCGCCGACGGTGGCCTGGCTGTGCCAGCGGAAGGTCTCGCGCACCTCGGCCACGAAGGCGGCGGCCTGGGCGTCGTCGAGGCCGCCCTGCGATTCGCACAGGGCGGTGAGCTCGAGCGCGCGCGCCGAGAAGATGGCGCGGCGCGACAGGATCTCGCGCGCCTGCTCGCGCAGGGCGGCATCGGGCAGCAGGTCGAGCCGCAGCAGCGAGGTAAACACCCGGAACGGGTTGGCGGCCAGCGCCTCGTCGCTGACCGGGCGGAAAGCGGTGGAATGCACCGGCACGCCGGCCACCGACAGGTCGTAGTAGCCGACCGGCTCCATGCCCATCACCGCGAACACCCGCCGCGCCTGCGACAGCTCCTGCGGCGTGCCCAGCCGCACCGCGCCGTGGCGCTCCACATGCAGGCGCTCCAGGTCGCCGGCGGCGCGCATCGCGTCGCGCTGCTGCGGCGCATCGGCCAGGTGCAGCGCGTTGATGTCGGCCACCAGTTCCAGCAGGGTGCCGTACTGCGGCACCTCCTCGCGGTACATGTCGGACATGGCGGCGGAAAAGCGGCTGCGGATGGCGTTGGGGCCGACGTAGGCGGTGGTGGTCATGGCGGGGGAAAGCATCGAAAAGCGGGGATGTGATGAATTTTGAGAACGCCGTTACTGGGCGTCAAACGATGTTTGCGTGTCACTTGATGCGTAAATAGAATGATCTCGAACCGAGGAGCGAAGCGCATGGCCCTGTCACGACGATTCCTGCCGCCGATGTCGGCGCTGTGCGCCTTCGAGGCCGCCGCACGGTTGCAGAACTTCACCGCGGCGGCGGCCGAACTCAACCTCACCCAGAGCGCGGTCAGTCGGCAGATCCGGCTGCTGGAGGACATGCTGGGCGCCGAGCTTTTCGTGCGCGAACGCCAGACGGTGCAGCTCAACAAGGCCGGCGAAACCTATGCCCGCGAAATCCGCGACGCGCTGCGCAAGGTGTCGAGCGCCACCCTGGGTTTTCGCGCCAACCCGGGCGGCGGCACCCTCAACCTGGGCATCCTGCCCACCTTCGGCACCCGCTGGCTGGCGCCGCGGCTGCCCGCCTTCTTCGCCCGGCATCCGGGCATCACCGTCAACCTCAGCACCCGGCCGGAGCCCTTCGATTTCGGCGCCGAGTCGGTCGATGCCGCGATCCATTTCGGCCAGGCGCAGTGGCCCGGCGCCGAGCTGGACCTGCTGATGCGCGAGACGGTGGCGCCCACCTGCAGCCCGGGCCTGCTGGCGCAGTACCGCTTCGCCGCGCCGGCCGATCTGCTGCAGGCGCCGCTGCTGCATCTGCAGAGCCGGCCCGACGCCTGGGAGCGCTGGTTCGACGCGATGGGGCTGGCGGTGAACGATGTGCACGGCATGCTGGTCGACCAGTTCGCGCTGGCGGCGCAGGCAGCGATCTCCGGGCTGGGGGTGGCGCTGCTGCCGCAGTTCCTGGTGCAGCCGGAACTGCAGCGCGGCGACCTCGTGCTGGCGCTGGATGCGCCGGTGCAGAGTGAGCACCGCTACTACCTGGCCTGGCCGCCGAGCCGGGCGAACTACCCGCCCCTGATCGCGTTCCGGCAGTGGATCGTGGAGACCGCGGCGTCGGCGTGAAGTATCGGAAGCAAAACGATTGCGTCGTTTTGGGAAATTAGTTTACGATAGGAAACAAGCGAAACCGACCCGGCGGATTGCCACGGCGCTCGCCCGACCGGTTTTCTCCTCGTATTCCCCCATTTCCAGAGGCCCGCATGTCCCTGTCTTCCGACCGCATCCGCACCCTGTTCGAGCAGCTGGGTGTGCCCGCCGCCCGCATCACCACCGGCTCGATGGCCGTCCGCTCGCCGATCGACGGCTCCGAGATCGGCCGTGTCGCGCCGCACTCGGCGGTCGACGTCGCCGCCACCGTGGCCCGCGCCCAGGAAGCCTTCCTGGCCTGGCGCAACGTGCCGGCGCCGCGCCGCGGCGAACTGGTCCGCCTGCTGGGCGAGGAGCTGCGCAAGGACAAGGCCGCCCTCGGCGAACTGGTGTCGCTCGAAGCCGGCAAGATCACCACCGAAGGCCTGGGCGAAGTGCAGGAAATGATCGACATCTGCGACTTCGCCGTCGGCCTGTCGCGCCAGCTCTACGGCTTGACCATCGCCTCCGAGCGTCCCGGCCACCGGATGATGGAATCGTGGCACCCGCTGGGCGTGGTCGGCGTGATCACCGCCTTCAACTTCCCCGTCGCGGTGTGGGCCTGGAACACCGCGCTGGCGCTGGTCTGCGGCGACGCGGTGGTCTGGAAGCCGTCCGAGAAGACGCCGCTGACGGCGGTGGCCTGCCAGGCCATCTTCGAGCGCGCCGCCGCCCGTTTCGCCGATGCGCCGGCGCATCTGTCGCAGGTGGTCCAGGGCCAGCGCTACGTGGGCGAGGTGCTGGTCGACCATCCCCAGGTGGCGCTGCTGTCGGCCACCGGCAGCACCCGCATGGGGCGTGAGGTCGGCCCGCGGGTGGCGGCGCGCTTCGGCCGCTCGCTGCTGGAGCTGGGCGGCAACAACGCGGTCATCGTCGCGCCGTCGGCCGACCTGGATCTGGCGGTGCGCGGCATCGCCTTCGCCGCCGCCGGCACCGCCGGCCAGCGTTGCACCTCCACCCGCCGCCTGATCGTGCACAACAGCGTGCGCGAAGCCCTGGTGGCGCGGCTGAAGAAGGCCTATGCCGGCCTGCCGATCGGCAACCCGATGACCGCCGGCACGCTGGTCGGCCCGCTGATCGACCAGGCCGCCTTCGACGGCATGCAGCAGGCGCTGGCCGCCGCGCGCGCCGACGGCGGCACCGTCACCGGCGGCGAGCGGGTGCTCGAGGCCGAGTTCCCCGATGCGTTCTATGTGCGCCCCTCGATCGTCGAGATGCCGCGCCAGACCGACACGGTGCGCCACGAGACCTTCGCGCCCATCCTCTATGTGATGGGCTACGACGAGTTCACCGACGCGCTGGCGCTGCAGAACGACGTGCCGCAGGGCCTGTCGTCGGCCATCTTCAGCAACGACGTGCGCGAGACCGAGACCTTCCTGTCGGCGGTGGGCTCCGACTGCGGCATCGCCAACGTCAACATCGGCACCTCGGGTGCGGAGATCGGCGGCGCCTTCGGTGGCGACAAGGAAACCGGCGGCGGCCGCGAATCCGGCTCCGACGCCTGGAAGGCCTACATGCGCCGCGCCACCAACACCGTCAACTACTCGCGTGCGCTGCCCCTGGCGCAGGGCGTGCAGTTCGACGTCTGAGCGGGCCGGCAGCCGCGCCCCGGCGGTGGCGCGCGCCTTCGATAATGCGGGGCTGCGCAACCCCGAGTCCGTGATGCCTGTGATGCCCGTGATGCCGACCCACCCCGCCGAAGCCCGCCCCAGCCACGAGATGCTGCTGGGCCAGCGCATCAAGGGCCTGCGGCTGGCGCGCGGCTGGACGCTGGAGCAGTTGGGCCAGCAGAGCGGCCTGGCGCGCTCCACCCTGTCGAAGATCGAGAACGGGCAGATGTCGCCCACCTACGACGCGCTGATCAAGCTCGCCGGCGGCCTGGGCATGGACCTGGGCGAGCTGTTCACCCCGCAGGCCGCAGCGGCGCGCGCCGGCCGGCGCAGCGTGAACCGCGGCGGCACCGGCCTGCCGCACCGCACGCCGCACTACAGCCATGTGCTGCTGTGCAGCGAGCTGTCGCAGAAGGACATGATCCCGTTCAAGTCGACCGTCACCGCCCGCGCGTTCGACGAATTCGACGACTGGAGCCGCCACGACGGCGAGGAGTTCGTCTATGTGCTGAGCGGCGAGGTCACGCTGTTCACCGAGTTCTACGAGCCGGCGGTGCTGGCGCCGGGCGACTCGTGGTACATCGACAGCCGCCTGGGGCACCGGGTGATCAGCAGCAGCGCCGACGATGCGCAGGTGCTGTGGGTGAGCACCACCAATCCGAAGGACACCGGGCACGACGCCTGAGGCCGGCCCGCTTTTTTCCGTTTACCGATGGACATCCGCCAGCTGCGCTATTTCGTTCGCATCGTCGAGCTGGAAAGCATCTCGGCGGCGGCCAAGGCGCTGTTCGTGGCGCAGCCCTCGCTCAGCCAGCATGTGGCCAACCTGGAGCACGAGCTGGGCGCCCGCCTGCTGGTGCGCGGCGCCCAGGGCGTGCGCATGACGCCGCAGGGCGAGAGCCTCTACCGCAATGCGCGCGCCATCCTGCGGCAGGTCGACGACGCGGTGAGCGACATCAGGACCGGGCAGACCGCACCCGCCGGCACGGTATCGGTCGGCCTGCCGATCAGCACCAACCGCATGGTCGGGCTGGCGCTGGTGCGCGCGGTGCGCGAGCGCCATCCGCAGGTGATGCTGAACATCGTCGAAGGCGTCACCAGCCACCTGACCGCGCTGGGCGAGAAGCAGCTGCTCGACATCGCGGTGCTGACCGAGGTGCGGCCGGGCACCGGCCTGCAGGGGGTGCAAGTGGCCGAGGAAGAGATCGTGTTCCTGGCGGCCGCCGATGCGGTGCCGCCCGAGCTGGACGGCATCACCCTGGCCGAATGCGCGGCACACGACATGGTGCTGCCGAGCTTTCCGAACTCGGTGCGGGTGCAGTTCGAATCGGCCTGCCTGGCGCGCGGCCTGCCGGTGCGGGTGATCGCCGAATCGGCGTCGGCCGCGCTGATGATGGGGGTGGTGCGCGCCGGCCTGGCCGCCACCCTGCTGCCCTGGGCGGCGGTGCTGCCGGAAGGCGAGGGCGCCGCCACCCGCTGGCTGCCGATCACCGACTTTCCACTGCGGCGCCGGCTGTACCTGTGCCTGTCGCGTGCGGCCGAGATGAGCCGGGCGAGTCTCGCGGTGCACGAGGTGCTGCGGGAACTGATCCACGCCAGCATCGACAGCGGACAGTGGCGGCGCACCACGCACGGCAGCGCTGCGAACGCCGCCCCCTGAAACACCGTCCGCACGCCCGGCGGGCGCCTATTCCGGCTGGATGTTGTTGGCGCGGATGAATTCGCCCCAGACCTTGCTTTCCTCCTCCGCCCGGGCCAGCAGCGCAGCGCCGTTGCCCTTCACCGGGAACAGGAACAGGTCGGCCAGGCTTTTCTGCACCGCGGCATCGCCCAGGAAGCGCTGCACCGCGCCGGCGATGCGATCGCGCACCTCGGCCGGCATCTGCGCCGGGCCGACCAGTCCGTACCAGCCGGGAATCGTCGGCACGTCGAGCTTCAGTTCGGCGGCGGTCGGCACCTGCGGAATCTGCGGCGCGCGCACCGGCCCGAGGATGGCCACCGCGTTCACGCTGCCCGCCCGGATCTGCGGCAGCGCGGCGCCCACCACGCTCACCATCGCCTCGGTCTCCGACGAGACCACGCTCAGCAGTGCGGGGCCGGAGCCCTTGTAGGGAATGTGCGTGGCCTTCTGGCCGAGCTTGCTCAGCAGCAGCGCCATGCTCAGGTGGGTCATGTTGCCGGCACCGGCCGAGGCGTAGTTGAAGTTGCCGGCGCCGGCTTTCACCTTGGCGACGAAGCCGGGCATGTCGACGATGCCGCTGCCCTTGCTGGTGACCAGCACGTACGGCGTTTCGACCACCGGGTTGATGAAGGTGAAATCCTTGAAGGCGTTGTAGTTGACGTTCTTGTAGAGGTGCTGGTTGAAGCTGATCTGCGACACCAGGCCGAGCATCACCGTGTAGCCGTCGGGCTTCTCCTTGACCAGCGACTGCGCCGCCGGAATGCCGTTGGCGCCGGCCTTGTTGTCGACCACCACCGGCTGTCCCAGATCCTTGCCGAGATAATCGGCGAGCATGCGGCCGACGATATCGCCGCCGGAGCCGGGCGACTGCGGAATAATCAGGCGGACCGGCCGGTTGGGATAATGGCCCGCCTGTGCCGAGGCAGTGCCGGAAAGCAGCGAGAAAACCGTGACGGCGGCGAGGGCGGTAATGCGTTTCATGGATTATCCTGCGTGATCGATGGCCGAAAGTCTAGGTGCCGGTCATTCCCGCGTCCAATACGACAATCGCATGGGTCATCGTGAAAGACGATGCGTCGGCGCGGTGCATCACGATGCACCGCGATGCACCGCGATGCGGATTCATCGGCCGACCGGAATCGAAATGGTGCACGGCCGGTCGCCACCCAACTCGAAATCCAGCAGGGGCGGCCGGCCATGCGGCACCTGCGGAAAATACCGGCTGTCGGCGCCGCCGATCGATATGCGCAGCCGGCTGCCGGCGGCCAGCCGCCAGGCCACCGGAAGCAGCGCGAATACCGCGGTGTGCAATTCGCCGGGCGGCAGCAAGGCGAAATCGGCGCGAGTGAAACTGCGGTACGGCCAGCAGGTTCGATAATGCGCCGGCGCTTCGGAAAGCCGGCGGTGCCCGGCCCGCAGCATGCCTTCGGTGATATAGCGGATAGGGCCGTCGGCCTCCACCTCGGCGGCATAGACGAATAATGCGGCGTCGGGCTGGTCGCAGCGGAAATTCAGGGTCATCTCGATATGGCCGGTAATCTCCATGGCTTCTGCCAGCGGCTCGCTGGTGAAATTCAGCAGGGCCTCGTCGCGGCCGGCCCAGTCCGGGTAATAGCTGTCGACGTTGTAGGCGCCCAGTCGCGCCCAGCGGGTGAGCCGGCCGGTCTCGGTAGTGAACGACACCTGATAGCCCTGCGTCGACCGCTGTGCGTCCGGCACGGTCTTCAGCGTCGAATCCGCCGATGGAAACCAGCGGGTGCGCGGCGCGTCCGGCCAGCCGGGCGCCGATCGCCACTGCTCGGCATGCACGCTGAAATAGTGCACCGGCGCCTCATGCGCCAGGCCGGTGTCGAGTCCCATCAGGTGCTGGTCGAAGAAACGCAGCACCTCGTCCATCACCGGGAAATCGGGCGCCACCCGGTCGCGCCAGGGCGAGATGTTGGTGCGCGCGCCGTGGTCCCAGGGGCCCAGCAGCAGCCGGTCGTCCGGGCCCGCCAGGGTGAGGTAGCGCGAGATCGCGCCGTTGGCATAGCCGCCGCCGTCGTACCAGCCCGAGATCGAATACACCGCCACCCCGGGCGCCATGCCGTCCAGCAGGTAGTGGAACGGGCTGCAGGTGTCGGTGGTCATCTCCGGCGCATGCAGCGGGCCTTCGCCGCGGAACTGCCATTCCGGCATCAGGTCGTGCAGCCGCAGGTTGTCGCGGTGCTCGGCCATCGCCGCGCGCAGCAGGGTGCCGTCGGTGTCGGCATCCACCGGCTGCGGGCCCTGCAGGCGCTCGTCGTTGAAGTACGGAAAGCGGGCGATCTGCTCGCGGTCGTTCTGGTCGAGCGCGGTCATCAGTTCGTCGTAGTCGCGGCTCCAGATGCGCGACAGCATGCCGCCGGGAAACAGCTGCTCGCTGTAGCTGTCGGACACGCCGAACAGCGGCGCGATCGCCTTCACCGCCGGGTGGCCGGTGCTGGCCAGGAAGCAGGCGGCCGCACCCAGGTAGGAAATGCCGGTGGAGCCGATCACGCCGTTCGACCAGGGCTGGCGCACCACCCAGTCGGCGATGCCCGCGCAGTCCTGCCGCTCCAGCGGCGAGCGCAGCGCGATGCGCCGGCCGAAGCTGGCGCCGGTGCCGCGCATGTCGACCACCACCACCGCATAGCCGTAGGGCACGAAGAAATCGCGGTACTTGGCGGTGTTGGGCGAGGGCTCGGCGCCGGGCGCGCTGGTGGCGAAGCGGCGGCAGTAGGGGGTGAAGATGACCACCGTCGGATAGGTGGCGCCGGCGTGCGGTGCGGCGCCCGGCCCGGTGGGCAGGAAGGTGTCGACGGCGAGCCGGCAGCCATCGGCCATCTCGACATAGACCGACTGCGCGCCGTGCGCGGGGCCGTGGGTTCTGGCGCGCTGGGCCGCGTAGGCGCCGGGCGTGCGCACCCAGGCATTGCCGTTGGAATCGTGGTCGGACATGGAGGCGGAGGAGGGTGGTGGGTGTCGAAAAATGCTATCGACCGGGGTGCTCCGCCGCCAATCCGAAATTCGTATGGGCCATAGGCCTGCGGCATGCGCCCGGAGGGCAACCCGGTTGCCAAGCACCGGTCTTGCCTATATATTTCAATGAAAGATAATTTATCTCATTGCAATAAAAGGAATCGACCCATGTCCGCCCAGCAATCCGAATTCGTCATCGTCGAGCAGTCCGACCGCGTCGGCGTGATCCGCCTGGACCGCCCGGCCAAGCTCAACGCCTGGAACACCGAGATGCGCAGCGCCATCGTGCATGCGCTGAAGACCTTCGATGCCGACGAAGGCATCGGCGCGATCATCCTGACCGGCACCGGCGAACGCGCCTTCTGCTCGGGCCAGGACCTGGAAGAGGCCCACGGCTTCGACGTGGCGCGCTCGGCGGAATGGATGCGCGAATGGGAAACCTACTACGGCACCATCCGCGGCCTGAGCAAGCCGCTGATCATGGCGTTGAACGGCCTGGCCGGCGGTTCCGCCTTCCAGGTGGCGCTGCTGGGCGACATCCGCGTCGGCCACCCCGGCGTGACCATGGGCCAGCCGGAAATCAATTCCGGCATCGCCAGCGTCACCGGCCCCTGGATCATGAGCACCATGATCGGCATGTCGCGCACCATCGAGCTGACCCTCACCGGCCGGATGATGAAGGCCGACGAGCTGCTGCAGATCGGCCTGCTGCACCATGTGGTGCCGGCCGACCAGGTGATGGCCAAGGCCCGCGAGATCGGCCTGGAACTGGCCGCCAAGCCACCGGTCGCGATGCGCCTCGACAAGCAGCGCTTCCGCGAGATGACCGAGCCCGGTTTCAAGGACGCGATCGAGTCCGGCATCCGCATCCAGGCGCTGTCGTACGCCACCGGCGAGCCGGCGCGAATGATGGAAGAGTTCTACCGCAAGCGCGGCAACAAGGTGAAGCTCAAGAGCGTGAACTGATGCGCGACGAGGGCGCGGGTGAGCCGCGCCGCTCCACGATTCGCCTTCTGCCGCGATCGTGGTCGACGAACCGATAATCCGGGCCGGGGTTCGCAGCCGCATCGGCCGCCCCTCTATCGATTTCGTTGCCGCTCCCGGATCGAGCGGCCATCGCCCGGGACCCTATGAAGATCAGCATTCTCGGCACCGGCGGCGTAGGGCTCGGCACCGCCGCGTTTCTGGCGCGTGCCGGCCACACTCCCCTTCTGTGGTCGCCTTCCGGCAAGGGCACCGCGGCCTTCGCGACCGGCCAGCCGCTGGTGGCCCGGGGCGCGATCGACTTCAGCTTCGTCCCGGCGGTCGCCGCCACCTGCCGGCAGGCGGTCGACGAATCCGACGCGGTGCTTCTCTGCCTGCCCGGCTTCTGCCACAAGGTCACGCTCGACGCGGTGGCGCCGCATCTGCGCGAGGGCCAGCCGGTCGTCTTCAGCTCGCACAGCTCCTTCGGCGCACTGCATCTGTCGAAGCTGCTGGCCGCGCGCGGCGTGCGGGTGCCGATCGTCGTCTGGGGCACCACGCTCACCACCGGGTCGCGCATTGAATCGGGGGTGAAGGTCAACACCGTGCGCGAGCAGGTCGACATGTCGGCGGTGCCGGCCTCGGCGGCCGATGCCGCGCACCGGCTGTGCACCGGCCTGTTCGGCGACCGCTTCGTGCTGCGCGACGGCCTGCTGGCGATCGCGCTCAGCAATGTGAATCCGCAGAACCATCTGGCCATCGCGCTGTTGAACCTGACCCGGATGGAGCACGGCGAAACCTGGAGCCAGACGCAGAACGTGACACCGGCCGTCGGCAACCTGATCGAGGCGCTCGACCTGGAGCGGCTGGCGATCGCCGATGCGCTGGGCGTGCAGGTGAAAACCGTGAAAGCGCATTTTTCCTCGTCGTTCCACGTGCCGCAGGCCAGCATCTCGGAGATGAACCAGCAGATGTTCCGCAACGGCCATGCGGGCCGGGGTCCGAGCACCGCGCAGTCGCGTTACGTGCTGGAGGACGTTCCCTTTGGCCTGGTGCCCACCGCATGGCTCGGGCGCCTGGTGGGTGTGCCGGCGCCGCTGCACGAAGCCGGCATCGCGATCTTCTCGGCGGCCTATGCGCGCGATTTCACGCAGGACAACGACATTCTCCCGGCGCTGGATCTCGACGCGCTGTCGTTCGAGGAATTGAAAAGGCTCGCCACCGAGGGGTTCTGATGCCCGTGCGCCGCCGGAGCCGGAGCCGCATCCGTTAGCGGCCCGAGATGGCCGCGGCGGCCGCCACTACCAGGTCGCCGAACCTGCGCTCGTCGGCCAGCCCCTGCCAGCGGGGCTTGCTGACCGCGATGTTGATCGCCCCGATCGGCGCACCGGCCGCGTCCACGATCGGCGCGGCGATCGGGCACTGATGTACTATGAGTTCGATGCACTATCTACTGCGGCACAACGTCGATCAGCTCGGAGATCGCGGCGATGTTCTCCTCGTAGATCGGCGTGCTGTCGAAAATGGCGACGCCGTAGAGACCCCAAAAGGCCGCCATACGGACTTCGTGATGTCCGGCGTTCGCGTGGAAGAACCCGATCTGCGGTCTGGCGAAGCACAGCAGCACCCTGCCCGTCCGCACCCGCCACGACTTGTCCTGCCCTTGGACGTCGGCCATTGTCCGTACGTCCGCGTCCAGCGCGCAGGGCACGGCATGTCCTCCAGTTTCAGCGGCCGCTGCCGCCCAATGGCGAGG
>JAKONS010000203.1 GCA_022701845.1 Burkholderiaceae bacterium | reverse complement strand
CGCAGCGCCGGCATGCTTTTGGCGAACTGGCGCACCCGGTCGATGTTGAGCGCGACGTTGCCGAGCGTGCTGCACGACTGCTGCAGCGCATACAGCTTCATGTGCTCGTCGGCCCACTGCAGCTTGTAGGGCTCGTCGCCGGCGGTGAAATCGAACACGTCGTAGCCGTCCTCGATGCACTGGCGCAGGAGCGCCTCCATCAGCAGCCGGCCGGGCGAGAAGCGGGCATAGGCGTCGTCGTAGCCGGGCAGCAGCCAGTAGAGGGTGCCGCCCATGCGCATGCCCCAGTGGGTGGCGATCGGTCGCTCGTCGAGCATCAGCGCCGACACCACCGCCTCGGCGCCCTGCATCGGCCCGGCGTTGAGGCGGTCGAAGAAGGCCCGGAAGCCCGGCAGGGTGAAGGCGTCGAAGGCGCCGCTCTGCTGCCAGCGGCGCGATTTCTGCTCGGCCAGCGCATCCATCACCCGCCGCAGTTCGTCCGGCTCGGTGACCCGGGTGACGATGCGCACCGTGCCGGCTTCCGCCAGCCGCCGCATCTTGCGGCGGGTGTTGGCCAGCAGGCCGCTGTCGCGCCCGGCGGCATAGGCGGCGAAGGTGGTCGGCAGCCGCGCGGCGTGCGCGCTCTCGATGTGGCGCGCGCCGGGCAGGGCGGCGAACGGGTTGGCCAGGCCGTCGATCGACGCCGGCAGCCGGCGCAGGCGGATCAGGTCCATCGACGGCAGCACGCCGACGAAGCCGTTCCACAGCCGCGCGGCATGGGCGGGCGTCACCGCGCGGGCGAAATCCGGGTCGATCAGCGGTGCCTGGTAGTCGAGCATCGCGTCGCCCAGGAAACCCATCACCCGCAGCAGGCCCTCGCGCCGGAAGCCCAGTGGCAGCAGCAGCACGGTGGGGCCGTCGGGGGTGTCGGCGCGCAGTTCGGCGATGCAGATCTTCCAGCCGGCGGCGCGGCCCAGGTGCTCGTACCAGGTGTGCACCCAGTCGAAGCTCTGGAAGGCGGTGCCGCGCAGCCGGGGCCAGGCCTCGCGCCAGCGCGATTCGACCGAGGCCAGGCTGTCGTGCACCGCCATGTGCAGGGAGGCCGGCAGGGCCGGCGTCGGCGCAGGCGCCGGGGTAAGCGGAGCGCCGGCGGCGGCGTGGTCGTCAGAAGGCATGGCGGTCTCGCACCACCAGAAGAGCGGTCATGATGAGGATTCTCAGGTCGAGCATGAGCGACCAGTTGCGGATGTAGTACAGGTCGAATTCGACCCGCTTCTCCATCTTGTCGAGGGTGGAGGTCTCGCCCCGCGCGCCGTTGACCTGCGCCCAGCCGGTGATGCCCGGCTTGACCTTGTGGCGCAGCATGTAGCCGCGCACCTGGCGCCGGTACAGCTCGTTGTGCTGCACCGCGTGCGGGCGCGGCCCGACGATGCTCATCGAGCCGCCCAGCACGTTGAAGAACTGCGGCATCTCGTCGAGCGAGGTGCGGCGCAGGAAGGCGCCCACCGGCGTCACCCGCGGGTCGTTGCGGCGGGCCTGCTGCACCACGCCGTCGACCGGCGCCGGCTCGTCGAACATCGAGCGGAACTTGTAGACCGAGATCTCCACGCCGCCGGCGCCGTAGCGCTTCTGCCGGAACAGGATCGGGCCGGGCGAGCTCAGCCGCACCGCTGCCGCGCACATCAGCATCAGCGGCGCGGCCAGCAGCAGCAGCAGCAGCGACAGCGCGATGTCCATGGCGCGCTTGCAGATGCGCGACAGGCCGAGGAACGGCGTCTCGTAGGCCACCAGCACCGGCACGTCGGCGAGCTCGGCGTACTGCACATGGCGCAGGCCGGCCGGCCGGTAGTCGGGCACGAAATAGATCGACACCACCGAGTCGAGCAGCGCGTCGAGCAGCACCTGCGCGCGCACGCCGTGGGCGCCGCGCAGGCCCATGAACACCATGTCGACCCGGTGGCTCATGATCCATTCGTGCGCCTTGCCGACATCGCCCAGCTTGCTCAGGCCTTCGGTGTTCACCCCGCGCGGCACGTCGCGGTCGTCGAAGTAGCCCAGCGGCGTGATGCCGAGGATCGGCGAGCGGCTGAGGGTGCCGGCCAGCTGCGAGGCCTCCTCGTCGAAGAACACGAACACCGCCTTGCGGCGCAGCCCGGGCGAGCTGTAGAGGCTGACCGCCATGCGCCGGCAGATCAGCAGCGCGGGCGTCAGCACGAAGGGCGTGCTCAGCAGCCAGCCCAGCATCACCAGGCGCGACATGGTCGAGCCGATCTTGGCCAGGTAGAGCGCGAACAGCACCACCGCGAAGGTCACCGCCCAGCGCCGCAGGAGCGAGCGCAGCATGGCGCGCCAGTGCACCCGCACGTCGAGCAGCTCTTCGCCGATGTCGCGGAAGGCCACCAGGCCGACGGCGAAGCCCAGCAGGCTCACCACGTTGAAGTTCTTGAAGTCGGCGTCGCGGTACACGCCCACCCACAGCAGCAGGGTGGCGCTGAGGGCGACCGCGCAGATGATCGCCACGACCCCATTGAAGAACGTTGCGTGGTGGGTGGTCTTTTGGACTCCGGACATGTCGTGGAAAAGCGGTGCCGGCGCTACTTCACGGCCGCCGCACGGCGCCGCGCCGCCGCCCGCTCCAGCCGCAGCAGGCGCACGAAGCGCAGGCTCTGCACCAGGTAGCGGCGCGCCAGCCGGCGCGGCTCGCTGACCAGGCGCCAGGCCCATTCCAGGCCGTTGCGCTGCATCCACTGCGGCGCCCGGCGCTTGTGGCCCAGCGCGAATTCCATCGCCGCGCCGACGCACATCACCAGCGAGGCCGAGATGCGCGCCCGGTGCACGATAGCCCAGCGCTCCTGCTTGGGCATCCCCAGGCAGACGAAGACGATCGACGGCCGCGCCAGGGCGATGCGGTGCAGCGCCTCCTGGCCCTCTGCGCCGTCCGGGTCGAACTGCATCGACGGCGAGAACACCTCGGCGCGCAGCCCGGGAAATCGCGCCGACAGCGCCGCCGACAGCATGGCTTCCTGGCCGGGCAGGCCGCCCAGCACGAACACCGGCAGCGCGCGCGCGGCGGCATGCGCGGCCAGCGTCACGAACAGGTCGGCGCCGGTGACCCGGGCCGGCAGCGGGCGCGGGCCGAGCACCCGGCTGGCCCAGACCAGCGGCATGCCGTCGGCGAATATCGCGTCGGCGCTGGCGTACAGCGCACGGAATTCGGGGGTGGCGCGGTCGAGCCGCACCAGGTGGTCGACGTTGGGCGTCACCACCACCGCCGGCGGGCGCCGGTCGGCATCCACCACCCGGGTCAGGCGCTCGGCGGCCTGCGGGTAATCGAGCGCCAGGATGTCCAGCCCGAACATCGTGCACACAGGCGCGGCCTCGCCGCCATCGATGAGGCGGGAGGCCGGGGGTGCATGGGGTTCGGTAAGTGGCGGGGCGCTCATGGCTCTCGAAAACAACGGCCCGAGGTTAACGTAACTTACTGTTAACGTCACTGTTAGTATGTGGCGGAAGTCTCTTTGTACAGCATTTGTTTTCCAGGTTTTATGCCACGTATCTCGCCCTCGGAGCTGGTTCCGGTGGTTTCGCCGCCAGCGGTGAATCCACGCATCGTTCCGCTGGTGATCATCTCGCCGGTGCGTGACGAATCCGACTATCTGCGCCTGACCATGGACGCCGTCGTCGCCCAGACCTGGCGGCCGGTAGAGTGGATCCTGGTCGACGACGGATCGAGCGATTCCACGCCGGAGATCATTGCCGAGTACGCGGCCAAGTACCCGTTCATCCGCCTGGTGTCGCGGCAGAACCGCGGCTTTCGCAAGCTCGGCGGCGGCGTCATCGCCGCCTTCGACTACGGCCGCGAACGCATCCTGACCACCGACTGGCAGTACATCGCCAAGCTCGACGGCGACATGTCCTTCGGCCCGCTCTACCTCGAGACCATGCTGACCCGTCTGCAGGCCGAGCCGACGCTGGCGGCGGTGTCGGGCAAGGTGTTCCGCTCGGAAGACGGCCGCTTCATCGAGGAAATGCACGGCATGGAGCAGGTGGCCGGGCAGTTCAAGCTCTACAAGCGCGAGGCCTTCGACGCCATCGGCGGCTTCGTGCAGCACCTGGCCTGGGACGGCATCGACGTGCACACCGCCTCGATGCGCGGCTGGAAGACCCTCAGCACCTACCACCGGGAAGCCTGGCTGTGGCACCACCGGGTGATGGGCTCGTCCGACCGCGGCCTGTACGTGGGCCGCCTGCGCTGGGGCCGCGGCAACTGGTACCTGGGCTACCACCCGCTGTACATGCTGATGGCGGGCCTCAACCGCATGCGCGAGAAGCCGTATGTGATCGGCGGGCTGCTGATGCTGGCCGGCTACATCGGCGCGGCGATCCGGCGCCTGCCGCGCTACGAGAATCCGGAGTTCCGCCGGCATCTCACGCGCTGGCAGAACGGCCGGCTGAAGGATTTCTTCGCCGGCCGTCTGCGCGAGCGCGACAGCGCCTGAAGCCGGCGCCGCTCAGGCCTGCAGCGCGACCAGCGCGTCCGAGATCTCGGTGCTGCTCTGCGGCCGCACCAGCCGGGCCACCTCGGCACCGTCGCGCAGCAGCATCAGCGTCGGCCACAGCTTCACCTTGAACGAGCGGCCGAGCGGCCGGCCGCTGCCGTCCTCGACCTTGAGATGGCGCACCTCGCCATGGCTCAGCAGCGCCTTGGCGATCAGCGGTTCGGCCGCCTGGCAGTAGCCGCACCAGCCGGTGCCGAACTGCAGCAGGGTGGTGCCGGTCAGGGCGTCGATCTCGGCACGGTCCGGGCCGGGGTTCTGGTAGTCGGGGAGCATGGACATCGGAGGTCTCCTTCGGATGCCCGATTACATCCCCCTGCCGGCGAACGGACGCTACCGAATGCAGCAGAATCCGCCGCCATGCAGATCGACGACCCCACCCCGCACGACACCCCCTTCGCCTGGATCGGCGGCGAGGCCCGGGTGCAGGCGCTGGTCGAGCGCTTCTACGACCTGATGGACCTGGAGCCCGCCTATGCCGCGCTGCGCGCCGCGCACGGCCCGGGGCTGGCCCATGCGCGCGAGCGGCTGTTCTGGTTCCTGTGCGGCTGGCTGGGCGGGCCGCAGCACTACACCGAACGGGTCGGCCACCCGATGCTGCGGGCGCGCCACATGCCGTTCTCGATCGGCATCCGCGAACGCGACCAGTGGCTGGCCTGCATGGACCAGGCGATGGTCGAGACCGGCGTGCCGCACGACCTGCGGCTGCGGCTGCAGAAAAGCTTCTTCCAGACCGGCGACTGGATGCGCAACCGCTGAGCGGTCAGCCGCCGGCCGGCCGCTGCTTCACCGGCCGCAGCAGCACCACCAGCGCGCCGGCGCCGCCGTCGATCGGCCGGGCCTGCACGAAGGCCAGCACTTCCTGCTTCTGGATCAGCCAGCCCTGCACCCGGCCCTTCAGCACCGGGCTCTTGCCGACCGAGCCCAGCCCCTTGCCGTGCACCACCCGCAGGCAGCGCAGTCCGCGCTTGGCGGAGTCGCGCAGGAAGGCGCCGAGCGCTTCGCGCGCCTGCTCGGTGCGCAGGCCGTGCAGGTCGAGCTGGCGCTGGATCGCCCATTCGCCGCGGCGCAGGCGCCGGGTGACGTCCGGGCCGACGCCGGCCTGCCGGTAGCTCAGCGCGTCGTCGGTGTCGAGCAGGGTGCTGGCGTCGAAGTCGTCGCTGATCGATTCCAGCAGTACCCGCGCCTCGTCGAGCTGGTGCTGCACCGGGATCGGCGGCGGCAGGTCGGGCTCGAACACCGCCAGGCCCCGGTCGGGCAGCGGATGCACCTTGCCGACCGCGTGGGCGAACTGGTTGCGCAGGGCGTCCCGGCGGGCGGCCGCCGCGGCCCGGGCGGCGGCTTCGGCGGCGGCGCGGGCCTCGCGTGCGGCGAGTTCGGCGCGGATCGCCTGCAGGTCCTGCAGGCCGTGCACCGTCACCGGGCCGGTCGCCTTGGCGGGGCTGGCGGGGGCGGCCGCCGGTGCGCCGGGCGTGCGCGGCCGGCGCGGCTGTGGCGATGCGGGCGACGCTTGCGAACGGGGTGCCTGGCTCGTGTTCACTGGATCAGGCTCCTGGATGGTGGGTGGTGCAGGACGGTACGGCGCGGCGGCTACACCAGCCCGAGCTCGGCCATCGACTGGGTGCGGCCCGGCGCGACGACGACATGGTCGAGCACCCGCACGTCGACCAGCCCCAGGGCGGCCTTCAGGGTGGCGGTGAGGTGCTCGTCGGCCTTCGACGGCTGCACGCTGCCGCTCGGATGGTTGTGCGCCAGCACCACCGCATGGGCGTTGTGGTGCAGCGCGCGCACCACCACCTCGCGCGGGTAGACGCTGGTCTGGGTGAGGGTGCCGCGAAAGAGTTCCTCCAGCGCGATGAGCCGGTGGTGCGCATCCAGGAACAGCACCGCGAACACCTCGTAGGGCTTCTGCGCCAGGTGCAGCTGGATGAAGCTGCGCACCGCCCGCGGGTCGTCGAACACGTCGCGCTCGCGCAGGCCCTGGGCCAGCACCCGGCGCGACAGCTCCAGCACCGCCATCAGCTCGGCGCGCTTGGCGGTGCCGCCCAGGCCCTTGAACTGGCGCAGGTCCTCGGCGGTGGTGTGCAGCAGGCCGGCGATGCCGCCGAAGCGTTCGAGCAGGTCCTGCGCCATCTGCAGCACGCCGCGGCCGGGCAGGCCGGTGCGCAGCAGCAGGGCTAGCAGTTCCACGTCGCAGAGCGCGGCGGCGCCGCGCGCCAGCAGCTTCTCGCGCGGGCGGGCTTCGGGCGGCAGGGTCTGCACGGTCATGGCGGAAACAGGGTGGGGTGGAAACCGCGGACGCGGCCCGGGAAAGAGCGGTTTTCTACAATGCGGGCCAGTTTATAGGGTCACGCATGTCCTCCCCCACCGCCTCCGCCGCCCCGCTCGTCGAACCCGGCTCCTTCCTCACGCTGCATTACCGCCTCTCCGGGCCGGCCGGCGTGATCATCGACACCTTCGCCGACAAGCCCGCCACCCTGTCCCTGGGCGCCGGCGAGCTGTCGCCCGCGGTCGAGCAGAAGCTGATCGGCCTGCCCGAAGGCACCCACACCCGCTTCGAGCTGCCGGCCGGGGTGGCTTTCGGCGACCGCAACCCCGACATGCAGCAGTGGGTGGCGCGCAAGCTGCTGGCCGAGCTGGGTGACCCCGACGAGCGCTACGCGGTGGGCGACGTGGTGCAGTTCCCCACCCCCGACGGCCAGGGCAGCTATGCCGGCGCGGTGCGCGAGCTGGGCGCCGACGCGGTGCTGTTCGACTTCAACCACCCGCTGGCCGGCCAGCCGGTGAGCTTCGAAGTGCAACTGATCGGCGTGCTGTGAGCGGCGGCCTGCCCGGAACCGTCTCCGAGATCCTGCTGGCCGAGCCGCGCGGCTTCTGCGCCGGCGTCGACCGCGCCATCGAGATCGTCGAGCGCGCGCTCGCCAAGTTCGGCGCGCCGATCTACGTGCGCCACGAGATCGTGCACAACACCTACGTGGTCGACGACCTGAAGCACAAGGGCGCGATCTTCATCGAGGACCTGGCCGACGTGCCGCCCGGCGCCACCCTGGTGTTCTCGGCCCACGGCGTCAGCCGTGCGGTGCAGGAGGAGGCGGTGGCGCGCGGCTTCTCCATCTTCGACGCCACCTGCCCGCTGGTCACCAAGGTGCATGTCGAGGTGGCCAAGCTGGCCAAGGAAGGCTACGAATTCATCATGATCGGCCACAAGGGCCATCCCGAGGTCGAGGGCACCATGGGCCAGCTCGACCACGGCATCCACCTGGTCGAGGACATCGACGACGTGGCCCGGGTGCAGCCGGCGCAGACCGAGAAGCTGGCGGTGGTCACCCAGACCACCCTCAGCGTGGACGACGCCGCCGGCATCAGCGCGGCGGTGCGGGCGCGCTTTCCCAGCGTGCGCGAACCCAAGCAGCAGGACATCTGCTACGCCACCCAGAACCGCCAGGACGCGGTGAAGATCATGAGCCCGCAGGTCGAGCTGCTGATCGTCGTCGGCAGCCCCACCAGTTCCAACAGCAACCGCCTGCGCGAGCTGGCCGAGCGCCTCGGCACCGCGGCCTACATGGTCGACAACGCGAGCGAGCTGCAGGAAGCGTGGTTCGACGGGGTGCAGCGGGTGGGCCTGACCGCCGGCGCCTCGGCCCCGGAAATCCTGGTGCGCCAGGTCATCGACCGCATCAAGGCGCTGGGCGCGGTGGCGGTGCGCCGCATGGACGGCATCGAGGAAACCGTCAAATTCCCGTTGCCCAAGGGCCTGCGGCTGGACGGCACCGGCATCGAGACGGTGCCCGGCCCGAGCGCTCCGCACGGGCCGATCGGCGGGGTCGGCCCGGCGGGCTGATCAGGCCCAGACCTCCAGCGCCGGCTCGTCGGCCAGCACCCGCAGCAGGTCGGTGCGCGCCACGAAGCCGCACAGGCCGCCGTCGGCGTCCACCACCGGCAGCCCGGGCACATCGGCCTGCAGCATCACCTTGGCCACCAGGTGCACATCGGTCTCGGGCAGCGCGGCCGGCACCGGCGACACCATCGCCTCGCGCACCGGCTGCTCCGGGTCGGCCCAGCCGGCCAGGATCTGCGCCCGGCCCAGCAGGCCCACCAGCTGCTGGCGCTCGTCGATCACCGGGGCCTGCCCCACCTGTTCGCGCGCCATCCAGGCGGCGGCCTCGGCCAGGGTGGCGTCGGCCTGCACCGTCACCACCGTGCCGCTCATCACCTGCGACACCCGCCGCGGCAGCCGGGTCGGCGCCAGCGTCGGCGAGGCGGCCTGGCCGTAGGCGGCGAGCGCATCGGTGGCGAGCGTATTGCGCGGTGCGGCGGGCAGGGCGGGCTCTTCGGGCGGGCGCTCGTCCACCATGAAGTTCTGCGCGCGCTGCAGCGCTTCGATGCGCTGCACCGGCACCACCGGCAGGTTCTCCGCGCCACCGCTGTAGAGCCGCCCGCCGACACCGTAGACATGGAACATCGCGTGCTGCTTTCTGAAGGAAAAAAGGAAGAGAAGCCGGCTGGCCGGAGCCGCGAGCGATGGTAGTGGCCCGGCACCGCCACACCACAAAATTACAATCGCCGCCATGCTCGACATCAACCTCCTGCGGCGCGACCTCGACGCCGTGCTTGCGCGCCTGCTGACCCGCAAGAACCCCCAGTCCTTCCTCGACGTGGACGCCTTCCGCGCCCTGGAAGCCGAACGCAAGACCATCCAGACCCGCACCGAAGCGCTGCAGGCGCAGCGCAACAGCCTGTCCAAGCAGATCGGCCAGCTCAAGTCCAGGGGCGAGAGCACCGACGCGGTCATGGCCGAAGTGGCGTCCCTGAAAGACGCGCTCGACGCCTCCGCCACCCGCCTGGGCGCTTTGCAGCCCGAGCTGGAAGCGCTGCTGCTGGCCGTGCCCAACCTGCCGCACGCCTCGGTGCCGGTCGGTGCGGGGGAAGAGGGCAACGTCGAAGTCCGCCGCTGGAGCCCGACCGGGCTGGCACCGCGGGCCTTCGACTTCCCGGTGCGCGACCATGTCGACATCGGCGCGCCGCTGGGCCTGGATTTCGAGCTGGGCACCAAGCTGGCGGGATCGCGCTTCACCGTCATGAAAGGCCCGGTCGCCCGGCTGCACCGCGCGCTCGCGCAGTTCATGCTGGACCTGCAGACCGAGCAGCACGGCTATACCGAGTGCTATGTGCCCTACCTCACCAACGTCGATTCGCTGCGCGGCACCGGCCAGCTGCCAAAGTTCGAGGGCGACCTGTTTGCCGCGAAAAAGGGCGGCCAGGACGCCGAGGCCGCCCCCGACGGCACCGCTTTCTACCTGATCCCCACCAGCGAGGTGCCGCTGACCAACATCGTGCGCGACGAGATCCTGGCCGAGGACGCGCTGCCGCTGAAGTTCACCGCGCACACCCCGTGCTTCCGCTCCGAAGCTGGCAGCGGCGGCCGCGACATCCGCGGCCTGATCCGCCAGCACCAGTTCGACAAGGTGGAGATGGTGCAGATCGTCCACCCCGAGCGCAGCTACGAAGCGCTGGAAGAAATGACCGGCCATGCCGAAGCGGTAATGCAGCAGCTCGGTCTGCCGTACCGGGTGATGTCGCTGTGCACCGGCGACATGGGTTTCGGCGCTGCCAAGACCTACGACCTGGAGGTGTGGCTGCCGGCGCAGAACACCTACCGCGAGATCAGCTCGGTGAGCAACTGCGAGGCCTTCCAGGCGCGGCGCCTGCAGGCCCGCTTCAAGCCGGCGCAGGGCAAGACCAACGAGCTGGTGCACACCCTCAACGGATCCGGCCTGGCGGTGGGCCGTGCTTTGGTCGCCGTGCTGGAGAACTACCAGAACGCGGATGGTTCGGTGACGGTGCCGGAGGCGTTGCGGCCCTACCTCGGCGGCCTGGAAAAACTCGCGAAGGCCTGACGAAAAGTCGCGATTTGCCTGCTAGAATCCGAGGCTCGACACACAGGAGAGGTGGCAGAGTGGTCGAATGTACCTGACTCGAAATCAGGCGTAGTGGCGACACTACCGTGGGTTCGAATCCCACCCTCTCCGCCATAGACAAACCCAAGTAATTGTTTTACTTGGGTTTTTTTTCGTTTGGGGTTAGGTTTTTTGCGTACCCACGCTTTTACCCCCATTTTAAGTTGCATTGCTTTGCACGCTGCTGGGTGCGTTGGCATAGGTAAGTGGCGGACCCAAAGGGCATTTTTTCACGAATGGCACGTGAACACGCCCCGTGCAGGCGACTGGTGCGCATAGCAAATGCATGGAGTCCTCAAGCGTTTTCAACTACGTATTTAAATAAGTGAGTACTAACTCATTTCTATTGTAAAATACGTCTAGTTATGCGGGAAACATGGCGTAGGGATGAAGCCGCTACGCCCATTTTTTCCCGGTAATCCACGCTCAGAAGGCTGACTGCAAGCCTTAAGCCTTCCCGCTTCGTTCTATCGCTCTAGGCTGAGTTTCTGAAACAGGCTCGC
>JAKONS010000180.1 GCA_022701845.1 Burkholderiaceae bacterium | reverse complement strand
ACGCCAGCGCGCTGCCGGCGATCGCCCGCCGGCTGGAGGAACTGCCGGCCGGCGCCCGCGCCATCGCGATCGTCGCGATGCCGAACCCGGACGACCGGCGCGCCTTGCGAAGCGCGGCCGACCTGACGCTGCAGTGGGTCGACAGCGACCGCGATCTGGTGGCCGCGGTGCGTGCGCTCGCGCTGCCACCGGGCGAGGGCTTCGCCTGGTGCGGGGCCGAGGCGGCCACCGCTGCCGCAGTGCGCGCCGTGCTGGTCGAGGAGAAGGGCCACGACCGCCACGCGGTGACCGCATCGGCCTACTGGCGCGCGGGCACCGCCGGTTAGTCGGCGCCAACCCGCTGGCCCGGCATGCGTTCGCAGGGCGCGTAGGCCTATCGACCGCGCAGGATTCCTCCCACGCCACCGGCGGCGATCGGGCGCATCATCGGGTTTCCACCTAGCCGGAGCCTCCCATGACGTCGATCCATTCCACCCGCCGCAGCCGTTCGTTTGCGTCCCAGTCCGCCGAGATGGCGATGGCGGTACCCCAGGTCGTCGCCCACCGCATGGTGCGCATGGCCGCCGCCGGGGCCACGCCCTCGCAGACCGACCGCGACGAATTCAAGCTGATGAGCGACGAGAAGGTCGCCGCCTTCCAGGAATCCTGGGTGGCCATGGCGACCCAGGTGTTCGAGGTGCAGCAGCAGATGGCCCAGCAGATGATGAAAGCCTTCTGGTTCCCGCTGCTGCAGCGCCCGCCCACCCTGCGCTCGGTGGAGCGCCAGTGGCGCAACGCCTCCTTCGGCATCCTCGGCAAGGGCATGGAGCCGATCAGCCGGCGCGCCATCGCCAACGCCAAGCGCCTCGGCGCGCTCTGAACCACCGGCGGCCGGATTAACCCCTGGCCGGCTGGGGTGACAGCCAGTTGAAAGCTAACGCTTGGCACTATCGACCGGTTTATTCCGGAGACAAAAAATGCCAATCGAAACATCTGCATCGCGCATCGCCCGCGACGCCCTCAGCCGCCGCCATCTGCTGGCCGCCAGCTCCGCCCTCGCCGGCTCGGCCCTGCTGCCCGGCATCGCCGCCGCCCAGAGCGCCTGGCCCGCCAAGTCGATCCGCTTCGTGGTGCCGTTCGCGCCCGGCGGCAGCTCGGAGATCGTGGCCCGCTCCACCGCGGCCGAACTCAGCAAGACGATCGGCCAGAGCGTCTTCGTCGACAACAAGCCGGGTGCGGCCGGCAACATCGCGATGTCGGAAGTGGCGCGCGCCGACGACCAGCACACCATCATCCTGGGCCATATCGGCACGCTGGCGGTCAACCCCTACATCTTCGACAAGCTGCCCTGGAAGCTCGAGGACTTCAAGCCGGTCAGCCTGCTGGCCAAGGTGCCCAGCCTGTATGTGGTGCACCCCGACGTGCCGGCCAAGAACCTGCGCGAGTTCATCGCCTATGCCAAGAGCCGTCCGGGCAAGCTGAGCTACGGCTCGGCCGGCAACGGCAGCGCCGGCCAGCTGGCGTTCGAATATCTCAAGATGACATCGGAAGTCTTCATGCTGCACGTGCCCTACCGCGGCACCGGCCCGATGCTGACCGACCTGCTGGCCGGCCGGCTCGAGGCCTCGGCCATCGGCGCGGCGGCCATCATTCCGTTCATCAAGTCCGGCAAGCTGCGCTGCATCGCCACCGGCTCGGCCCAGCGCCTGGCGCAGCTGCCCGACGTGCCGACGGTGGCCGAGCAGGGCTTCCCCGGCTTCGAGATGACCCAGTGGTACGGAATGATGGCGCCGGCCAGCATGCCGCAGGCCAACATCGACAAGCTGGCCGCCGAGACGATGAAGGCGGTGAAGGCGCCCGAATCGGTGCGCCGCCTGAGCGCCGACGCGGCCGAGCCGATCGGCGACACGCCGGCCCAGTTTGCGCAGTTCATCGCATCCGAGCAGGCGCGCTGGAAGAAGGTCATCGCGCGCGCGCAGATCAAGCCCGACTGACCCGTCCGTCTGGCCTTGCGCCATGCGCATATTGCTGGTCGAAGACGAACACACCCTGGGCACCTGGCTCTGCAAGGCGCTGGAGCATGCGGGCATCCAGGTCGAATGGGTGGACGACGGGCGCCTGGCCGACCGGGCGCTGCAGCAGCGCGACCACGACGCGGTGGTGCTCGACTTGGGCCTGCCCGGCATGGACGGCCTGAAGGTGCTGGCCCGCCTGCGCGAGCGCGACCAGCGGCTGCCGGCGCTGATCCTGACCGCGCGCGATTCGCTGGCGGTGCGGGTCGAGGCGCTCAACGCCGGGGCCGACGATTTCCTGGCGAAACCCTTCGCCATGCCCGAGCTCGAAGCCCGGCTGCACGCCCTGGTGCGCAGGGCGCGCGGCAACGACCATCCGCGCCTGTCCTGCGGCCCGCTGCACTACGACGCGGCCCGGCGCCAGTTCGTGCTCAACGACGAGACGCTCGGCCTGTCGCCGCGCGAGCACGCGGTGCTGCGGGTGCTGATCCAGCGCAGCGGCGAGCCCTGCTCCAAGCAGCAGATCCTCGACCGCGTCTTCTCGGACGAGCAGGACGTGAGCCCCGAGGCGGTGGAGGTGCTGATCCACCGCCTGCGCAAGCGGCTCGAGGGCAGCGGCGTGCGCGTCAGCACGCTGCGCGGCATGGGCTATGCGCTCGAAGCGCTGGGCTGACGGCCGGCTGTTGCAGCCGCTGCGCCGCATCAGCCTGTGGCGCCGGCTGGCGGTGCTGCTGCTGCCGCTGCTGATGGTGGTCTCGGCCGCGGAGCTGTGGATGACCCGGCAGCATGCGGTGGCGGCCGCCAATTCGGCCTACGACCGCTCCCTGCTGGGCGCGCTGAAGGCGCTCGACGCCAACATCTCCACCGAGTCCGGCGGCCTGGCCATCGAACTGCCCTACCGGCTGTTCGAATTCTTCGAGCTGACCGCCAGCGGGCCGGTGTACTTCCGCATCGCCACCTCCGACGGGCTGGTCGAGCTGGGCAGCGCCGACCTGCCGGTGCCGCCGACCGACTTCGCCCAGGGCGTGCCGGTGTTCTACGACGCCACCTACTTCGGCGAGGCGGTGCGGGTGGCCACCTACCGCCGCGAACTGGCCCAGGCGCCGGCCGGCAGCAGCGCCCGCACCGTCACCGTCCAGGTCGCGGAAAGCACCCGCTCGCGGGCGGATTTCACCCGCCGCTTCGTGCGCAGCGCGGCCGCGCGCGACGCGCTGGTACTGGGCCTGCTGCTGGCCGGCAGCGTGCTCGCCCTGGCCATCGCCCTGCGGCCGCTGATGCGGCTGGCGCGCCAGGTGCAGGCGCGCAGTCCGCACGACCTCACCCCGCTCGGCGACGACGACCTGCCGGCCGATGTGCGGCCGCTGGTGGCGGCGGTGAACCACCAGATGGAACGGGTGCAGACCCTGATGGCGCAGCAGCGCAGCTTCCTCGACGATGCGTCGCACCAGCTGCGCACCCACCTCACCACCCTGCAGATGCAGTCCCACTACGCGCAACGCTCGGCCGACGAATCCCAGGTGCGGCTGGCGCTGCAGGCGGTGCAGGTCGAGCTCGACCGGGCCACCCGCACCACGCAGCAGCTGCTGGCCCTCGGGCGCAGCGACGCGGCCTTCCTGCAGCGCACGCCGCTCGACCTGCAAGCGCTGATCCACGGCGTGGCGGTCGGCATGCTGCCGCGGGCGCGCGAACGGCGCATCGACCTGGGCATCCACGCCGCCGGACAGCCGGCGCGGGTGGAGGGCGACAAGGTGCTGCTGGAGGAAGCGCTGCAGAACCTGCTGGCCAACGCCATCGCCCATACGCCGGCCGACGGCACGGTCACCGTGTCGGCCGAACTGGCGGGCGACGCGCCGGATGCGCCGCCGTCGCTGGCGCGGCTGGTGGTCGAGGACGACGGACCGGGCCTGAGCGCCGAGGAGCGCGCGCTGCTGGGCCAGCGCTTTCGCCGCGGAGCCCGGGCGGGCGAGGGCGGGTCGGGCCTGGGCATCGCCATCGCCCGCTCGATCGCCCAGCGCCACGGCGGCCGGCTGGTGCTGGAGGCGCGCAGCAGCGGCGCGAGCGGCTTGCGTGCGGTGCTGGAATGGCCGCTACAGGAGACGACACCATGAACCGATTCGAGAGCGCCCGACGCGCCGCGCTGCGCGTCGGCGCCTGCCGGGCGTGGGGCGCATGGCTGGCCGCCGGCGCCTCCGGCGGTGCGGAAGCCGCGCCGGCCGGGGCGGCAGCGCCGTCGCCGGAGAGCGCCGCCGATCCCTCCCGCGCAGCCGCGCAGTGCGTGATCCCGGCCAAGGCCGGCGGCGGCTTCGAGCTCACCTGCGGCCTGGCGCGCGACGCGCTGCAGTCGGTGCGGCCGCAGGCGCCGCCGCTGACCGCGCGCTACCTGCCGGGCGGCATCGGCGCGCTGGCCTTCGACCGCATCGCCACCGGCCAGACCGGCGGCGACGGCACGCTGGTGGCGTTCTCCAGCGGCTCGCTGCTGAACATGGCGCAGGGCCGCTTCGGGCCGCACGGAACCTCCTCGGTGCACTGGCTCGCCGCCCTCGGCGCCGACTACGGCGTGGTGGCGGTGACGCAGCAGTCGCCCTACCGCAACCTGCAGGACCTGCTGCTCGCGCTGCGGCAGGACATGGGCCGGGTGGTGTTCGGCGCCGGGGGCACCGTCGGCAGCCAGGACTGGGTCAAGGCGGCGCTGCTGGTGCGGGCCGCGGGGCGCGACCACAAGGCGATGCGCTTCGTCTCCTTCGAAGGCGGCGGCGAGGCGCTGGTGGCCTTGCGCGGCGGCCATGTCGGCGTGTTCACCGGCGACGCGGCCGAGGCGCTGGGCTCGGCCGGCGCGCCGGTGCGCTACCTGGCGGTGCTGGCCGATGCGCGCCTGCCCGGTGCGCTGGCGCGCGCGCCCACCGCGCGCGAGCAGGGCGTCGACCTGGTCTGGCGCACGGTGCGCGGCCTGTACCTCAGCGCGCAGGTGTCGCGGGAAGCGACCGACGCCTGGCGGCGCGCCTTCGACGAGGCGCTGCGCAGCCCGCACTACCCGGCCCTGCTGGCGCGCCACGGCCTGCACCCGTTCTCGCTGACCGGTGCCGCGCTCGACCGTTTCGTGGACGGCGCGCTGGCCGACTACCGGCTGCTGGCCACCGAGCTCGGCCTGCCGACCTGGCGCCGCTGAACAGGCCGCCGAGGCGTCCGTCGGCAAGGGTTTCCCCACCGGTTTGACAGGCAACTGACAGCTACCGCTCGATACCGTCGACGGGCTTTCAGCGCATTCGTCACATCCAACGAAGGAGACCACATGAACAACCCACTCAAGATGCTGGCACTGGCCACCGCCGTCGCCGCCATGGGCCTGCAGGGCTGCGGCGGCGGCGGCAAATCCACGGTGGTCGCGGCGCCTGCGCCGGCACCGGCCCCCGCGCCCACGCCGGCACCGGCGCCCACCCCCGCGGTCGACCCGCTCGCCGCCGCGCCGGCGCGGGTGCTCATGACCTGGTTCGGCATCACCAACTGGCACTACCAGATCGGCGACAAGGGCGTGCTGCTGGACGGCGAGGTGGTCAACAGCGGATCGACCGCCAATGCCGCGGCGGTCACCAAGGCCTTCAATGCGCTCAAGGGCAGCGGCACCGAAGCCCGCAGCATCGACGTGGTGCTGCTCGGCCATGTGCACCCCGACCACTCGGTGCAGCTGCCCGAGTGGGCCAAGCAGACCGGCAAGACGGTGTACGCGCCGCCGGCGGCCTGCACCTCGCTGGTCGCGGCCGGTGTGCCGGCCAGCCAGTGCGTCGGCCTCAAGGGCGGCGAGGTCATCCAACTGTCGAACTTCGCCTCGGTGCGCGCGGTGCGCTGGGTGCACAGCGTCGACTGCAACGAATTCAGCAACGGCACCGGCGGGCCGGAGACCTTCGGCTTCCTCTTCAACGTGACCACGCCGAGCGGCAAGGTGCTCAGCTGGTATGTGTCCGACAGCGGCGCCGGCGGCCCCGACCTGACCGCACCCCGTGTCGTCACCACCACCACCAACGGCGTCAGCACCTCGACCACCTACGGCTCGCCGCTGGCCAACCTGAAGGCCGCCGTCAAGGACGCCGGCCTCACCGGCATGGAGATATGGCAGGGCGGCCCGGAGTCGCGCATGGTGTACCAGGCACGCACCGTCGTCCCGGAATTCCAGGTCAAGACCTTCATGCCGCACCACCTCAACTCGCGCGCGGCCGGCACCCAGGGCTTCAGCCTGACCTACGGCATGCACTACCCGTATTCGCTGGACGACCAGCCGAAGCTCAAGGAATTCATGGCGACGGTGGGCGTTCCGCAGGTCTTCCCGAGCAACTACTTCGACGCCTGGATCTACGACAAGGACGGCATCCGCACCACGCCGAACACCGCGATGAAGGCGGTCTACGGTCTGCCCGCCACCGGCGCCGGCCCCGGCACCCAGTTCCCGAATCCGCGCGCCGGAGCGCTCGAATGCACCTACGACTGAGGACCGGCAACCGCACGGCCGCGGCGCTGGTGCTGGCGGTGGCGGCAACGCTGGCGCCGTGCAGCGCCGGCGCCCACGGCGACTGGCCGGCGCGCCACGGCGGCGTGATGAACGACGGCGGCGAGACCAGCTTCGAGCTGGTGCGCGAGAAACGCGCCCTGGTGGCCCATGTGTCGGACCACGGCGTGCCGCTGGAGGTGACCGGCGGCACACCGGAGCTGCAGGTGCGGCGCGCCGCCGGCCTGCAGCGGGTGCCGGGGGTGGCGCGGAAGACCCGCATCGTCTTTCCGCCGGTGCGGATCGGGCCGGGCGACGAACTGGCGCTGAAGCTGGTGCAGGCCGACGGCAGCGTCGCCTTCGGCCGCTTTGCGCCGGCCGCGGTAGCGCGGCTGGCGGCGGGCGGGGTGGCGCCGAAGTGAGGCGCGCCGCGTTCGGCGGTGCCACCGTCGGCTGTCGGCTGCCGGCGGGGGTGGCGCTGCTCGCGGCCTGCATGGCCGCCCCCGGCCGCGCGGCGGAGCCACCGGCGCCGGTGGCTGCGGTGGCCGTCAGCCTGGCCGGCCCGGCGATCGGCCAGGCCGGCGACATCGCGCTCTACGGCGTCGTGCTGGCGCGCGACGCCCGGCGCAGCATCGCGCTGCTCGGCATCCAGGCCGGGCAGGCCTTTCCGTTTCGCCCCGGCGACGAGGTCGCGGCTTCCTGGCGGCTGCTGGCGGTGCAGGACGCCGCCGCCATCGTGGCCGACCCGGCCGGGGTGCGCTACCGCCTGGCGATGGCGCCGGAGGACGGCAGCGGCAGACGCGCCGCCGCCGCCCGCCTGCCGCCGATCGAGCGCGCGCTGCCGCCGCTGCCGCCCGCCCTGCCCAGCGACGAGAAGCTGGAGCAGGCCCGGCGCGAGTTCAACCTGCCGGCGAGCGATTGAGCCGGAGCTCGAACGCTCGAACGCTCGCACGGCGCCGTCGCATGCACCAGCGGCGGCGATCTCTTCAGTCGGCCTCCCACCCCCCGCCGAGCGCCAGGAACACGCTCACCTGGTCGTCGGCCAGCTGGGCGTCGGAAGCCGCCAGCGCGGCCTCGCTGCCGGCCAGCGCGCGCTCGGCGTCCAGCGCGTCGAGCGAGCCGGTGCGGCCGTTGAGGTACAGCTGGCGCGCTTGGCCGGCGACGATCGCGGTCTGGTCGCGCGCGGCCTGCAGCGCGGCGCGGCGGTCGAGCTCGCGGGCGTAGACGGTGAGCGCGGTCTCGGTCTCGCGCAGGGCGTTCAGCACGGTGCCGTCGAAGCGGGCCAGCGCCGCCCGGGTGCCGGCCTCGGCCTGGGCGATGCGGGCCTGCGCCGCGCCGGTGTTGGGCAGCGTCCAGGAGATCAGCGGGCCGATGCTGTAGCTGAAGGTGTCGCTGCCGCCGAAGTCCTTCAGCCGGCCCAGGCTGCCGGCCGATACGCCGAGGGAGATCCGCGGGTAGAGGTCGGCGGTCGCCACGCCGATGCGGGCGCTGGCGACGGCGACGTTGCGCTCGTCCTGCCGGATGTCGGGCCGGCGCCGCAGCAGCGCCGCGCCGTCGCCGGCCGGAATCGCGCCAGCGAGCTGCGGCGGCGTGGCGCAGTCGGCCACCGCCTGCGCAAACGCGCGCGGCGGCGCGCCGGTGAGGGTGGCCAGCCGGTACAGCGCCGCCTGGCGCTGCGCCTGCAAGGTCGGCAGGGCCGAGCGCAGCTGCTCCAGCTGGCCGCGCGCCCGGGCCGCGTCGATGGCGCCCACCCGGCCGGCGCGCTGCAGGCGGTCGGACTGGTCGACCGCTTCCTGCTGCAGCCGCACCGAGGTCTGCGCGCTCTGCAGCCGCGCACCGCCGGCGCACACCTCGGCATAGGCGCGCGCGGTGCCGGCGGCCACGTTCACCCGCACCAGGTCGAGCGCGGCTTCCGACGCGCCGGTGCCCGCCTCCGACGCCTCGATGGCGCGGCGGATCTGGCCGAACAGGTCGAGCTGGTAGCTCAGCGACACGCTGGCGCCGTAGTTGAGGGTGGCCGGCGGCTGGTAGCCCGGGCGCAGCAGGTCGAGCCCCGACTTGTGGCCGAGCGACGGACCGCCGCTGACGCCGATCGCCGGCCGCTGCGCGCCGCGCACCTCCTCGTCGAGCGCCCGCTCGCGCTCCAGGTTGGCCACCGCCACCCGCAGGTCGGTGTTGTGCGCGAACGCCTGCGCCACCAGCGCGTCGAGCAGGGGGTCCTGGTAGAGCCGCCACCAGTGCGCCGGCAGCGGTGCGGCGGTGGCGGCCTGCGGCTCGGCCGACTGGAAGGCGCCGGCGGATGCCGCCTGCGCCGGGGCCAGCGCGGCGGGGGCCCGGTAATCGGGGCCGACCGGGTGGGTGGCGCAGCCGGCGAGCAGGGCGGCCGCGGCGAGGGCTGCGGCGAGGGACGGGGCGCCGAGGCGGGAGCGGAGGAGATGGGAATTCATGGTGTCGCTTTCGGTGCGCCGGACGCCACGGCGGGTGTCGCGCCGCGGCCCTCCAGCACCGCCACGGTGACCGTCTCGCCGGCCACCAGGCGGGTGTCGGCCGGCAGCGGGTCGAGCTTCACCCGCACCGGAATCCGCTGCGCCAGCCGCACCCAGTTGAAGGTGGGGTTCACGCTGGGCAGCAGGTTGGCGGCGGTGCTGCGGTCGCGGTCGGCGATGCCGGCGGTGATGCTCTCCACCGTGCCGCCGAGCGTGCCGCCGCCCATCGGCGTCACCCGCACCCGGTCGCCGATATGGATGCGCGGCAGCTTGGTTTCCTCGAAATAGCCTTCGACATACAGCGACTGCGCATCGACCAGCGCCAGCACCGGATGGCCGGCGGTGGCGTAGGCGCCCTGGCGCAGGTCGAGGTTGGTCACCAGCCCGTCGGTGGGGGCGCGTACCGCGGCGCGCTGCAGGTTCAGCCTGGCGCCGTCGAGCGTGACGGTGGCGGTGGCCAGGTTGGCCTGCGCCACCTCGACCCGCACCCGGGTCTGCTCGCGCACCTCCTGCGACACCAGGTTGCCCAGCTCGACGTTGCGGGCGTCCTCGCGCTGCGCCTGCGACAGCGCCACCCGCAGCATGCCGATGCCGACCTCGGCCTGCCGCACCGCCAGGCTGTAGCGCGCCTGGTCGACCTCGAACAGCAGCGCGCCGGCGGCCACCGCCTGGTTGTCGTGCACCGGCACCGATGTGACCAGCCCGGACACGTCCGGCGCGATCTGCACCACGTTGGCCCGCACCCGGCCGTCGCGGGTCCAGGGCGCGAGTTCGTAGTGGTCCCACAGCCGCAGGCCGGCCCACACCGCGGCGGCCACCACCAGCAGGGTCAGGGCGATGCGGGCCAGGCGCAGCAGCCAGGCCGGCGGGGCCGGGCGGCGGGAAGCGGTGGGGGCGGAGGGCGTGGAGGGTGCGGTCATCGCGGTGTCGATCGAAAGGCGGGGGAATCGGATGGGAAACGGGGGCAGGGCGTGGCGGTCAGCCGGCCAGCGACGGCGCGGTCAGCCGCACCAGCGCATACAGCAGCAGCACGTACAGCGCGAGGTCGAACAGCGCCGGATGCCACACCCAGCGGTACAGCCCGGCGGCGGCCAGCAGCCGCCGCAGCGCCCAGCTGAGCAGCAGCGCGCCGCCGGCCAGCAGCATCAGCCAGGGCAGGTAGAGGCCGAAGAAACTGGCTTCGCCGATCATGGAAGGGGCACTCCGGAAACGGTTGCGGACGCCGGCGCGCCGGCCGCGGGCAGCAGCGCCGGCGCATCGGGAAACAGGTTGCGGCGCAGGCCGACCAGGGCGGTCACCGGGGAGCGCTGGCGGTCGGCGCCCGGCCGCGCGGCGTCGTCGTCCAGGGCCTGCGCCAGCATGCGATCGACCTCGCGCAGCAGGCCGGCCGGCCGCGCCGCCTCGTCCGGCAGGCCGGCCACCCGGTCGCGGAACACCTGCGCCACGCCGGCCAGCAGGCCGGCCGCGCCGTCCTGCGGCAGCTGCGGGCGCAGCCGCTGCAGCAGCGCGATGTCCTGGCCGATGCGCAGCTCGCGCAGCACCCGCTGGGTGCCGGGCGAGTCGGGGCCGGTGTCGCCCTGCGCCACCCGCGGCGCCAGCAAGGCGATGCGGTCGAGCATGCGGGCGGCATAGGCGTCGCGCCTGCCTTCGCCGCGCCGCGCCGAGGCCATGCCGGCCAGGTCGCGCCAGGTGGCGCGGCGGATGCGGCCGGCGCTCCAGTCGCTGCCGACCGAGCGGATCAGCCGGGTCACCCGCGCCGCCACCACGATGCCCACCACCTGCGCGATGTTCGAATTGAGAAAGCTCACGATGTCGGCGCTGGCGGTGTCGTGCAGCGCCAGCGAGCCGGCCACGCCCATCGTCATGCCCAGCCCGGTCAGCATGGTGGCGGGCCGGCCGGCATAGCAGCCCAGCACCAGGAACACCGGCGCGCACACCAGCACCAGCATGCCGAAATCGTGGATCAGCGGCAGCGCCACCAGCACGTACAGCGCGGCGATCGGCACCGACCACAGGGTGGCCACCAGGAAGCCGTGGATCGCCGGCACCGGGTCGTCCATGGTGGCGAAGAAGCTGCAGAAGATGCCGGCCATCATGGCCGCCACCGAGCCGCTCGGCCAGCCGGTGGCGATCCAGAAGAAGCAGCACAGGCCGACCGCCACCATCGCCGCGAAGGACGACAGCGCCGCCATGCCGACGTCGCGGTGCAGCACCTGCCGGCCGAGCGACGCGGTGCGCCGGCGCGGCGGGGCGTCGCCGGCCAGGCCCGCCTCGACATCGCGGCGCAGCGCGGTGCAGGCGCGCCAGCCGGCCAGCAGGTCGTCGAGGCGGGCGGCGAGGTCGATGCGCAGGGCGCGGCTCCAGGCGGGGTAGGGGGCGGGCGCCGCCGGCTCGGCTTCCTCGTCGCCGGTACCGCCGTCGATGTCGGCGGCATCGTGCGGGGGCGTATCGGCGGCCGGCTCCGGCGCGCTGCGGTCGGCCAGCGCCTGCAGCGCCTGGCGCAATGCGGGCAGCTCCGCCGCCGCCGCGCCGCGCTGCAGCCAGTCGGAGGCGCGCGCCAGCAGCGCCACCACGTCGGGCGCCAGCGCGCCGTCGGCCTGCTCCATCGCCGCCAGCCGGTCCTCCACCGCCGACAGGGTGGGGGTGAGCGCGGCGATGCGGTCCTGCATGCCGCGGATGGCGCCGGCGGTCCAGCGCACATGGCTGGTGTCGAACGGGATGTGGGTCGACAGGATGCGCAGCTGGGTGATGTCGAGCGCCAGCCGGCGCCGGTCCACCGCCAGCGCCTGGCGCCGGGCGGGCGTGCGCTCGTCGCCGGCGGCGGCCGGACGCAGCAGGTCGCCCAGCCACTGGCGGGCGTCCCCCAGCGCGCGGTCGAGCATGGCGGTGAGCGTGGCGCCCATGCCCACCGGCAGCACGATCGAATGCACCACGCTGGCCGTCAGGATGCCCAGGCCGATCTCCTGCACCCGGGCCATGGCGGTGTCGAACAGCAGCGTCGGCGCGCCCACCGACGGAAAGCCGATCAGCGCGGCGGTGTAGCCGGCCAGCATAAACACATAGGAGCGCGGCGTGCGGTCGAGCAGCGACAGGAACAGGCACAGGCCGAGCCACAGGCACAGCGCCAGCGACAGCAGCTCGGGCGCATTGGCCAGCGCCGGCACGATCGCCACCGTGGCGGTGCAGCCGACCAGGGTGCCGAGAAAGCGGAACAGCGCCTTGGAACGGGTGGCGCCGGTCAGCGGATTGGCCACCACGTAGGTGGTCATCATGGCCCAGAAGGGGCGCGGCAGGCCGGCCCGGCTGGCGATGTACATGGCCAGCATGGCAGCGGTGAAGCACTTCACCGAGAACAGCCATTCGGCCCGGCTGAACCGCAGGAAGCGCGGCAGCGCCGGCTGCAGCAGCCCGCGGGCGGGGCTCGCCTGCGACGTCACGCCGCCTGCTCCGGCCCGGTGGCGCCGGCAGCGGCCACCGACACGCCCGGGCCGCCCGAAGTGCCCGAGGCGCCTTTGCCGACCCGTGCCTCGATCACCGCGAACACCCGCAGGCAGGCGGCGATGTCGGCATCGTCGGCGGCGGCGAAGATGTCGGCGCGCAGCTCGTACAGCGCGGTCTCGATCTGGTCGCGCGCAGCCTGGCCGGCGGGGGTGATGTAGAGCCCCTTGGCGCGGCGGTCGGCGGCGTCCTCGCGGCGCTCGATGAGGCCGGCGTCGGCCAGCTGGTCGAGCGGCCGCACCAGCGAGGCGCCCTCGATCGCCAGCACCTCGGCCAGCGCGCCGGCGCGCACCCCGTCGCCCAGCCGGCCGATCATCACCAGCGGCCAGGCCATCGCCTGCGACATGCCGGTGTGCGCCACCGCGCGGTCGGCCGCGGCGCGGTAGCCGCGCTGCAGGATCGGCAGCTGGCTGGCGATCGACAGCAGGGCGGCGGTGCGGCGGTCGGCGGCGGAAATCTTGGGCATGGCGGCGATCCGGGAAAAAAAGTCGATGCAGCACTGGCGAAAGGCCAGCACCCCATTAGTTAGCTTGCTATCTATTTTAGGGTGAACCCGCATATCCGCGTAACCGCCGGTGCCACGGGCCCGGCGGTAGACTGGCCCGCAACCCCCCTCTTCTTCCGCCCCCCAAGTCCGCAGCCCTCCGCCATGACGACCATCCTCGATGCCGATCTGCCGGCCCTCGTCGCCTTGCGACGCGACATCCACGCCCATCCCGAACTCGGCTTCGAGGAAGTCCGCACCTCCGACCTGGTCGCCGAGCGGCTGCAGTCCTGGGGCATCCCGGTGCACCGCGGCATCGGCCGCACCGGGCTGGTCGGCGTGATCCGCGGCCAGCGCGACAGCGCCGGCCGCACCTTGGGCATCCGGGCCGACATGGACGCGCTGCCGATGCAGGAGCGCAACACGTTCGCCCATGCCAGCCGGAACCCCGGCCGCATGCACGCCTGCGGCCACGACGGCCACACCACCATCCTGCTGGCCGCGGCCCAGCACCTGGCGCGCCATCGCGATTTCGACGGCACGGTGAACCTGATCTTCCAGCCGGCCGCGGAGGGTGGCGGCGGCGGCCGGCTGATGGTGCAGGAGGGCCTGTTCGAGCGTTTTCCGTGCGAGGCGGTGTTCGGCCTGCACAACTGGCCGGGCATGGTGGCCGGCCAGATGGGGGTGAGCGCCGGGCCGGTGATGGCGTCGTCGAACGAATTCAAGATCACCATCCGCGGCAAGGGCTGCCACGCCGCCATGCCCGACATGGGCATCGACCCGGTGCCGGTGGCCTGCCAGATGGTGCAGGGTTTCCAGACCATCGTCAGCCGCAACAAGAAGCCGATCGACGCGGGGGTGGTGTCGGTCACGATGATCCACGCCGGCAGCGCCACCAACGTGGTGCCCGACACCTGCGTCATCGAGGGCACGGTGCGCACCTTCACCCTCGAGGTCCTCGACATGATCGAGCGCCGCATGCGGCAGGTGGCCGAGCACACCTGCGCGGCGTTCGAGGCGACCTGCGAGTTCACGTTCGATCGCAACTATCCGCCGACGATCAACCATGCGTACGAGGCCGATTTCCTGCGGCGGGTGGCGCAGGGGGTGCTGGGAGAGGAGAACGTGCCGGTGCAGGAGCCGACGATGGGGGCGGAGGATTTCTCCTATATGTTGATGGCCAAGCCGGGGGCTTATGCGTTTCTGGCCAACGGGGATGGGGGGCATCGGGATGCGGGGCATGGGGCGGGGCCCTGCCTGCTGCATAACGGGAGTTATGACTTCAACGATGCGTTGATTCCGGTGGGGGCGCGGGTGTGGGTGGAGTTGGTGCGGGAGTGGTTTGCTGCGCCTGCTCGGTGAGGTGAACGGGCTGTTCGAAGCTCTTGTCGCGTGTGCCCTCCTGGTAGCGCTGTTCTTGCGGCGTGCGCTTGCCGGATAGCGCTGTGCTGCTGCGCAGGGCACCTGGTTGGTAGGGCCGCTGCATCTGCGGAGGCACCTGCTTGATAGCGCCATGTTCCTGCGGAGTGCGTTTGCTTGGTCGCGCTGTGCTGCTGTTTGGGGCGCCTGCTTGGTCACGCTGTGCTCCTGCGGAGGGCGCTTGCTTGGTAGCGCCGCTGCTCTTGCGGAGGGCACCTGCTTGTTAGCGCTGCTGCTCCTGCGGAGGGCGGCTTCTACTGCGTAGGCGGGAGCCGGGAGTCGCCCGGCGGCGAGTCACTTTCTTTTGCTTCGCCAAAAGAAACTAACGAAAGAAAAGGCGACCCGGGTGC
>JAKONS010000152.1 GCA_022701845.1 Burkholderiaceae bacterium | reverse complement strand
GGCGCCGCCGGTGAGCTGCAGGTAGTCGTGCGGCGCCGCGCCGAAGCTCTGCTCGAAGAAGCTGCGACCCTGGGTGACCGATTCGTCGGTGACGATGGCGCCGGCCGGCAGCAGCGCGGCGATCGCCTGGCACAGCGCGCGGGCTTCCAGCGGCGCGGTGTCGTCGGCGGGCAGTTCCGGCGCGGCCGGGGGCGGCGGGGCGGCGGCTCCAGCGGTTGCAGCGGTTGTGGCGCTCGCGCCGTCCATCGGCGCGGTCGATTCCAGCAGCCGCCCCAGGCGTTCCAGCGCCTCGGGCAGATCGTCGCCCGGCGCGGCCAGGGTGAGCGCCTCGCAGCCCTCGGGCAGCAGCCGGCTCGGCTTGCCCGGGTAGGCGAAGAAGGCGACCGGCTCCTGCGCGCCGACCAGGATCAGCCGCCGCACCCCGCGCAGTCGTTCCAGCGCGGCATCCACCACATAGGGCAGCTTGGGCAGGGCCGGCGCCTCCCGGCCGCGCTCCATGCGGGCGTTGGAGGCCTCGGCCAGCAGGTCGGCACCGGTGGCCGCGGCGATGGCGGCGGCGCCGCGCAGGGCCGCGCCGCGCAGGGCCTTGCCGCCCAGCAGCAGCATCGCGCC
The DNA here is from genome assembly GCA_022701845.1 of Burkholderiaceae bacterium. The sequence goes on along the minus strand of JAKONS010000152.1, from coordinate 2,514 downwards.
GCCCTGGCGCAGCGCCCGGGCCGCGTCGTCGACCGCGCTGTCGGCCACGCAGCGGGTGCGCCGCGGCAGGATGCGCGGCACCGCCAGGCCGGCGGGCACCTCGCTCCAGGCGATGTCGGCCGGCAGCACCAGGGTGCTGACCTGGCCCGGCTGCTGCAGCGCGGCGCCGATGGCGCGGGACACGTCGTCGCGCAGCCGCTCCGGCGCGCCGGCGGTCTGCACATGCTGCGAGACCGCGCCGGCGATCGACTGGATGTCGCTGGTGAGCGGCGCGTCGAAGGCCAGGTGGTGGCGGGCATGGTCGCCGACGATGTTGACCACCGGGCTGCGGGCGCGCCGCGCGTTGTGCAGGTTGGCCACGCCGTTGCCCAGGCCCGAGCCCAGGTGCAGCAGGGTGGCGGCGGGCTTGCCGGCCATGCGCGCATAGCCGTCGGCCGCGCCGGTGACCACGCCCTCGAACAGGCCCAGGATGCAGCGCATGCGCGGCTGCGCGTCGAGGGCCGCCACGAAGTGCATCTCGGAGGTGCCGGGGTTGGCGAAACAGACGTCGACGTCGCTGGCCAGCAGGGCCTCGCACAAATACTGGGCGCCGTTCATGTCGTGGAAATCATCGGTGGTGCCGGAGGCGGTGGAAAAAAAAGGGAATGCGCGGCTAGTGCTGGCCGATGGCGCGCGCCGCGCGCATCGCCAGCGGGGCGAGTTCCTCGCAGGCCCGCTCCAGCGTCCAGCGCGGCTTGGGCACCGAGATGTTCACCGCGGCCACCGGCAGGCGGCCGTCGGCCAGCACCGCGGCGGCGACGTTGAGGTCGCCGGTGAAGAACTCCTCGTCGGCATAGGCATAGCCGGCGCCGCGTGCCTCGTCGACCAGCCGGCGCAGTTCCTTGCGGCTGGTGGTGGTGCGCGCGGTGTGCGGCTGCAGCGAGACGGTGGCCAGCCGCTCGGCGGCGGTCTCCGGCGGCAGGGCGGCCAGCAGGGCGCGGCCCGAGGAGCTGGAGGCCATCGGGATGCGGGTGCCGGTGGGCATGTAGACCGGAATGTGGCGGTGCGAATGGATGCGCATCACGAACAGCATGTCGTCGCCATCGGGAATCGAGAAATTGACGCTCTCGCCGCACTCCTGCGCCAGCCGGTGCAGGATGGAATAGGCGTTCTGCAGCAGCGGCTCCTTGGCCAGGAAACCGTAGCCGAGGGAGACCGCCTTGGCGGTGAGCCGGAAGCGCTTGAGCGCCGGGTCGCGCATCAGGTAGCCGATGCTCTCCAGCGTGTGCACCATGCGCTGCGCCGAGCTCTTGGTGATGTCGACCGCCAACGCGATCTCGGGCAGCGTCATGGCGCGGTGCGCCTGGAACGCCTCGAGCACCTGCAGGCCTTTTTCGAGGGACTGCACGAACAGCGGAGAAGTGGGACCGGGTCGTGCTTCAGGCATGTGGGGCCGATGGTGGGGCCGCCGGATGACGCGCATCGATGTCGCGATTGACACGGGCGGCCAAAGGCAGCTTAATCAAAAAATATCGTATCACGCTTCCATCATATCGCTTAGCGATACTCTCTTCCGGAGCATTTTCCCGATGACGCTTACTTCCGGTCTGGACTATTCCGCAGCCACCGTGATCGACGGGCTGGTGTTCTTCAGCGACGGCAGCAACCGCGACATGCTGGCCGGCGGCGTCACCGCCATGAACCTCACCGTCACCGAGATGGCGTCGGGCTTCGAGCAGGCGGTCAAGGACCTGGTGCACTGGCGCAAATACTGCGCCACCACCCCCGGCTGGACCCTGGTGGAATGCACCGCCGACATCGCCCGCGCCAAGCGCGAGGGCGCGCTCGGCCTGATCATGGGCTGGCAGAACGCCAAGCCGATCGGCGACGAACTCGACCGCATCGAGATGTTCCATGCGCTCGGCCTGCGGGTGCTGCAGCTCACCTACAACGAAGCCAACCTGATCGGCGACGGCTGCCTGGAAAAGCGCAACGGCGGCCTCACCACCTTCGGCATCCGGGCGGTGAAGGAGATGAACCGGGTCGGCCTGGCGATCGACGTCAGCCACTGCGCCGAGCAGACCTGCCTCGACGCCTGCACCCATTCGGCGCGGCCGGTGCTGCTCACCCATGCCAACGCCAACACGGTGGTCAAGCGCCCGCGCAACAAGAGCGACGAGGTGATCCGCGCGGTGGCCGCCACCGGCGGCGTGATCGGCTGCAGCATCCACGGTTATCTGAACTGGCGCGGCGACCCGGCGCAGCAGTCGAGCCTGGAGACCTTCGTCGCCAACGTGCGGCATATCGGCGGCATGGTGGGCTACGAACACGTGGGCATCGGCACCGATTTCCCCTCGGTCGACAACTACGAGGCGGTGCGCCATGTGATGGTGATGTCGCGCACCAAATACCCCGGCTCGGGCGGCGACCTGTCCGATGCCTTCGGCGACGTGATGGAAGCCCGCTATCCCCGGGAAACCCCGACGCCGGCGCAGTTCCCGGTGCTGGCGCAGGCGCTGGAAGACGGCGGCCTGC
>JAKONS010000137.1 GCA_022701845.1 Burkholderiaceae bacterium | reverse complement strand
AGCCACGCCAGCGCCGGCGCCGCCAGCGCCATCAGCTGGGCCACCCGGCCGTCCTCGTGGCCGAGCACGATCACGCCGAGCAGCGTGGCGCAGAAGACGGCGCAGGCCAGGGCGGGAGTCCCGCGATACGGTCGGCGCTTCGACGCGTGATGTCGCCAGGGCAGCATGTGGTCTCTCTCGGAAATAGGGCAAGGAGCACCGCGATCACATCGGCGCAGTGGTGCGGCGACGACCGGGAAAGCAGAATTGTCGGAGAGCTTAGAGCACATCCAAATCGGTCTGCGTCATCCGCAAAATTATCCGCAAAATTATCCGCAAACATGCCGATAATGCATTTCGCATCAAAGGCTTATGGATATTTTTCTATCCGCAAAATGATAGACGATCCACTCAACCATCCGGACCAGTTGGAGCCCCTGCTTCCGCAGGAGCACGCCATGGAACGGGTGCTGGAAAAAGCACACGATCTGCGCACCGAAGCGGGTCGGCTGGCGGGCTTCTGCCAGCCTGGCGTGAGCCGCGAACTCGCCGTGCTGCTGCGTTCGATGAATTCCTATTACTCGAACAAGATCGAGGGCGAACACACCCGGCCTGTCGAAATAGCACAGGCATTGGCCCGGGTTTTTTCAGAAGACAGTGAAAAGGCCCGCATGCAGCGCCTGGCCCTGGCGCATATCGAGACCGAGCGCTGGATCCACGATCGAACGGTCGAGCCGCGCGCTCTGTACGCGGTGCCGGCCGTCCAGGACATCCATCGCCATCTCTTCGCGCAGCTGGAGCCTGGCGACCGCATCGTGCAATTGCATGGCATCGGCGGCGAAGTCGTCGAACAGGTCACGGTAGAGCCTGGTGAGATCCGACGACGCGACGTCGCCGTGCGACACCACGTCGCACCGGCCTGGCAAGCCCTCGACATGCTGCTGGCGCGCTGGTCCGACGCTTATGGCAGGGTGCGACGGGGTGAACTGCAGATCGTCGCGGCCGCTGCGGCCCACCATCGCCTCGCCTGGATCCACCCTTTCTACGACGGTAACGGACGCACCGCTCGCCTGCATTCGTTGGCACTGATGCAATCGCTCGCATTGACGAATGGGCTGTGGTCGCCCTTGCGGGGTCTGGCACGCAAAAGCAGTATCTACGCCGAAAAATTGGCGAACGCCGACATGCCGCGTATGGGCGACCTCGACGGGCGCGGGCAACGCAGCCAGAAAATGCTGGTCGAATGGATCGACTTCTTCCTGGATGTCTGCCTGGACCAGATACGGTTCATGAGCAGCATGCTCAATCTGCAGCAGATGCAGGACCGGTTGAGCGCCTTGCTCGCCCATGAGGAAAAAGTCGTTCGACGCGGTATACGGCTGGAAGCACTGCGGCCCTTGCACTACCTGTTCACGACGCAAGGCGAACTCATGCGAGGCGAGTTCGCCACCATGACCGGCCTGCGCGAGCGCACCGCAACGATGCTCATCGGCCGCTTGATCGAAGCGGGATTGCTGGTATCGGATTCGCAGCGAGGCGCCGTTCGATTCGGTATTCCGATGGGGTCTCTACGGTTTCTGTTTCCAGGCCTGTGGCCGGAGGCGGAGGCAGATGTGGCAACCGGCGGCGCATGACGCAAAACGCCATCCGCCGCCGGTTTCGGTACTGACTGCAGACCTGCTCGGGCCTGCACCGTCGATCAGCTGAACACGCTGCTCAAACGCAGGCTGCCGTTCACGCCGGCCGGGAAGAACCCGCCCTGGCTGACCGCGCCCGAATTCAGGTAGACGATGTTGAGCACGTCGTCCGGGGTGCGGCTGTAGGCGATGCCGTTGGCGTCCAGCGGCACGATGTTCGATGCGCCGGAGGCGTCGGCGGCGATGCCCTGGTCCTGATTCTGCGAGTTGTCGAGCGAGTTGCGCGCGTTGGCGATCTTGCCGGCGGCGTTCTGCGCGTCGATGCCCTTCGAATACAGCACGGTGCGCACCAGACCCGCGTGATAGGCCTCGGCCGCCAGGATGCCGGCAGCGGCTTCCAGGTAGGTCTTGTTGGCGATCAGCGGTGCGGCGCCCTTGTAGGCGGTGACACCCACGTCTTCGAAGATGAACGCACCCAGCAGGAAGTTCAGGTCGTTGGCGTAGGGGTTGAAGGCGGTGCCGGCGGGTGCCAGGCCGGCGGCTTGCGCTGCCTTGGAGAACGCGCCGTTCGGGTCGGTGCCGCCGATGTCGATCGAGGGCATGGCGACCGCGGAGCCGCCGAGCGCCGAGCGCAGGAACGCCACGTGCGCACGCTCGTCGGCCGCGATCTCCCTGGCATAGGCGGCGACGACCGGGTCGCTGAACGGAACCCGGGTGCCGCCGATGACGGTGCCGCGGGTGCCGACACCGGTGGTCTGGTTGTCGGCCAGGCCGGCGCCGGTGGTGGCGTACAGGTAGAACTGGGCTTCCAGATATTCGAGGTTCAGCGCGAAGTTCAGGATCTCAGGATCGGTGGGGCCGTCGGCCGCGATCGCGCTGTTGCCACCGCCACCGCAGGCGGTGAGCACCGCGCCACCCGCGACACCGGCGGCGAAACCGCTGGTCTTGCGGAAGAACATCCGGCGTTCTTTCAGCTTGTCTGAACGGCGCTGCAGGATGGCAAGGGGGGAATCGGGAATATCGATCATGGGTCTGCTCCGAAGATGCGCCGGAAAAAGGCGTCTGCTGGCAAGGGACCGGAGCGCGATGGCGCGGCCGGAGGTTCGGCCCCTTCATAAATCCGCAGCGCTACAGACTTCTGCAAGGGTCGATAAAAGGGTTACGCGGGTAACCGACTGCTGGATGCGCTCGCCGAGCAAAAATTGCGTAGGACGAATGCCCGTCCCGGTTTTTGGACACGTGCGCGCCTGTTTCTTGCTTGGGTAAACCCGCAGAAACACAGCGTCTGCCGCAGTCGCCACCCCGGCGTGCGAGCCGAGCGCAGAAAATGCGCCGCTGGCTTCCTCACCGATCGTTCTCTTTTCCTTTCTCCCGAAACCCCCACCCCATGAAAACAGCAAGTCCCGTGCGGCTCCTGCGCGGCATCGCGCTCACCGTGTGCCTGGGCGTCGCCGCCACCGCCGGCTTCGCGCAGCAGGCCTGGCCGACCAAGCCGATCCGCCTCCTGGTGCCGTTCCCGGCCGGCGGTGCCACCGACCTGTTCGCCCGCACCATCGCGCCCAAGATCGGTGAACGCCTCGGCACCACCCTGGTCATCGACAACAAGCCGGGTGCCGGCGGCGCCAT
>JAKONS010000097.1 GCA_022701845.1 Burkholderiaceae bacterium | reverse complement strand
GGGTCGTCGGACAGCGAGAAGGTCAGGAAGGTGTATGCCTGGACCGTGTTCGACGGGAAGCTCACCACCTGCATGTAGCTGTTGCCTTCTGCCAGCCCGTCCATGGTGTAGCCGCCTCGCTCGATCGGATTGTCCGAGCAGGTGACGGTGAAATAGCCGATCTCGCTGCAGCCGCCGTACAGGGGAATCCTGCCGCCGCGGGTGGCATAGAGGAGGTCGCCGCGCTGCGCGTCCGGCGCGAAGCCGCCGGCCGCCGCCTTGGCGACGGCGGTGCCGAAGGCCTGCCGCAGGGCGTCGGCCGCGCTGGCCCGGAGGTCGCGCGGCGTGTCGATCGGGTTCACCGGATCGAAGGGCACGGCGTAGAGCTGCGCGCCGGTCAGCGGGATGGCCCGCCAGAACTCGTCCCACAGGTGCGATCCGCGCGCGGTGGCGTTGCCGGTGTTGTCCCAGGCGCGCAGCGCGGCGCACGCGGCCGTCACGTCCACCGCGCCGGTGCCGGCGACGGTGATCTGCGGCGCGACGCACACCAGGTCCAGCGCCTGGGTCTTGAAGCGCTCGGCGCTGAAGACGCGGCTGTTGAGCACCATCTGGCGCACGACGGCGCTGCCGGCCTGGTTGCCCGCGTAGCCGTCGGTGCCGGCCAGGCGCTGGAGCGCCATCTGATGGCCCAGGCGGGTGCGCAGGGTCAATGCCTGGGTGCCCGCCGGGCCGAAGATCGGCGGGAACCCGGTCAGCGGCGCGCGCACGTTGGTCGACCAGTAGCTGTCGTTCATGTTGCCCACGTAGTCGTCGCGCAGCAGGCTGGGCATGCGCGCGGGGCCGATGGCGCCCGGCTGCACCGAGTCCGCGTCGGTCTTCCAGTCGCAGGCGCTGCGCGAGCCGTCGAAGAAGGGCGCGTTCGGGATCGCCGCCGCCACCGCCTGGCCGAAGGCCGTGGTGCAGCCGGCCACCTGCTCGGGCGAGACGTTGGGCACGGCGCCGATGTCGGCGTACCAGGCCTGGGCCCGGCTCCGGCCCACCGCCACGGTGTTGACCCAGGGGATGGCCGACTCCTCGCGCTGGATGGCGATGAACTCGTCGAGCGACTTCGCCTGGTTCCAGCGCAGCCAGTTGCGGAAAGTGCGGTAGTTGGCGCCGTTGATGTCGCGGATGGCGAAGGCCGTGGTGCCGTTCCAGGCCAGTGCCGGGTTGAGCGCCGCCAGGTTGATCATCGGGCCGTGCTCGGACGCGTAGAGCGTGCGCGTGACGGCGTCGGTGGTGCCGGCCGCGTTGCGCACCTGCACGGTGATGGCGCGCGGCGTCATCTTCACGTTGCGGCCGTCGCGTTGGTAGCTGGTCGGGTCGCCCGGCACCAGCTGGAGCTGGAAGAAGCCGAAGCGGCGCGCCGTCGACACCGTGTGGCTCCAGGCCACGCTGTCGTTGAAGCCGATCAGCATCACCGGCACGCCCAGGAAGGACGCCCCGCTGACGTCGAGCTCGCCCGGGATGGTGAGCTGCGCCTGGTAGAAGCGGTCCGGTCCCTTCCAGTACCAGTGCGGATTGCCGAACAGCACGCTGCTGCCCTCGCCCGTGACGGCGCTGCCGAAGCCGTACATGTTGCTGCCCACGCCCCGGGTGCCGCCGACCTCCAGGTGCGGCGGCACGGTGGCGGCGGGGTCGAGCGCGGCGAGCGCGGTGGCGCCGGCGGCGGATTTCGAGGTCGAGGTGCCGCCGGCCGTCCGGATCGCAGTGGTGGTGGCCGTCGGCGGCGTCGCGTTGGCGATCTCCGCGACGAAGTTGCTGTAGCCGCCGGCCAGGTTGGCCGCGACCATGCGTCGCCAGATGTCCTGCGTGGCGATGGGCTGCACCCAGTCGGCGGACCGGCATGCCGCGTGGGCGCCGTTGCCGGCGCGGGCTTCCGACACGTACCGGTTGTAGCCGGCCGCGAAGCCCTCGACCAGCTGGCGCAGCCGCTCGGGCTGGGCCGCCGCCATGGCGTCGACCACGTCGGTGGCGAGCACGTGGCGGTGGAAGAAGTCCGAATCGATGTTGCGCGGCCGCGCGATGGTGCTGTCGTAGACCACCTGCGCCTCGCCGCCGAAGTAGCGCGAGCGCTCGCCCCGGTAGGTCAGGAAGGAATCGGCCATCGTGCAGAGGTTGTCCTGGGCCTGCGCGTAGCCGTAGCCGTAGCCCGCGCCCGACCAGTTCGCCGCCTTGATGTGCGGCACGCCCATCTCGGTGCGGCGGATCTCGGCGCTGTAGCGGGTGGCGGCGACGCCACCGCCGCCATTGCCGGCGCCATTGCCGGTGCCGGTGCCGGTGCCGGTGCCGGTGCCGGCGCCGCCGGCATTGCCGCCATCGCCGTCGCTGCCTCCGCAGGCGGCCAGCACTGCGGCGAGCAGCAGGGAAAGCGGCCGGGCGCCGCTCGTTGTCGGATGTCTCATGGTTGCAAGTCTCCTGACGCCCACCGGATCGGGGCGCGAGCAGCTTAGCGGGCATGGGGCGCGAAAAGAATCCCCGTCGCACCCTATGGCGCGCGGCGCGGCGGCATCGACGACCGACCCGGTCGTGTCCCTCAGAGTCCCCGCAGCAGGTTCGCCAGCTCGACCGCCGAGCGCACTTCCATCTTGTCGAAGACCCGCGCGCGGTGGACCTCCACGGTGCGCACGCTGATGGCCAGCTGGTCGGCGATGAGCTTGTTGGGCAGGCCCTCGACCACCAGCCGCATCACGTCGCGCTCGCGCTCGGACAGCTCGGCCACCTTGGCGCGCAGGCCCTGCAGCTGCTCGCGCAATCGCAGGGCGCGCAGCGAGGCGCCCAGCGCGCGCTCGATGCGGTCGACCAGGGCGTTGTCGGAGAACGGCTTCTCGCAGAAGTCGAAGGCGCCGCGCTGGATCGTCTCGACGGCGGTGGGCACGTCGGCGTGGCCGGTCAGGAAGATGACCGGCATGGTGTCGAGCAGGCCGCGCTCGG
>JAKONS010000095.1 GCA_022701845.1 Burkholderiaceae bacterium | reverse complement strand
GGCCCTCACCGACGCCTGGCTGCGCGATGCCGGCGCCGACACCCTGATCCACGGCCACACCCACCGCCCCGCCGACCACGCCCTGCCCGGCGGCCGCCGCCGCATCGTGCTGAGCGACTGGGACCTGTCGGCCACGCCGCCGCGTGCCGAGGCGCTGCGCATCGGCCCGGACGGCGTCGCCCGCCGGGTCGCCCTGGCATGAACCCGCTGCGGCGCCTGGCCGACCTGTTCGGCGCGGCACCCCGGCCGATTCCCGACGCGCTCTGGACCGCGACCCTGGCGCGCTGGCGCTTCCTGGCAGACGGCCGCAGCCATGCCGACACCGAACGCCTGCGAGCGCTCGCCGCCCTGTTCCTGGCCCGCAAGCAGTTCCACGGCGCCCACGGCCTGCGCATCGACGACGCCATGGCCTGCGCCATCGCCGCCCAGGCCTGCCTGCCGGTGCTGCACTTCGGCCCGCCCCGCCAGGCGCTGCGCTGGTACGACGATTTCGTGGTGGTGGTGGTGCAGCCCGGCGAGGCGGTGGCGCAGCGCGAGACCCTCGACGAAGCCGGCGTGGTGCACCGCTGGCGCGAGGTGCTGGCCGGCGAGGCGATGGAGCGCGGCCCGGTGATGCTGAGCTGGCCCGACGTGGAGGCCGCGGCCGATGCCGGCGACGCCGCCACCAGCGTGGTGATCCACGAGTTCGTGCACAAGATCGACATGCGCAACGGCGAGGCCGACGGCATGCCGCCGCTGCCGCCGGGCTTCCTCGGCAGCCGCGGCGCCCGCGCGGCGCGCGCCGCCTGGGCGGCGGTGATCGAGCCGGCCTACGAGGGCTTTCGCGAAGCGGTGATCAAGGCCGACCGCTTCGGCGCCGAGGAGCCCTGGCTGGATGCCTACGGCGCCACCTCGCTGGCCGAATTCTTCCCGGTGGCCTGCGAGGCGTACTTCACCCGGCGCGAACGATTCGGCGTCGAATTCCCGACCCTGCTGCCGCTATTCGACGCGTTCTTCCTGCAGCCGGCCTGATCCCGGCGCCCCGCGCATAAAATCCCGAAATTCTGCGCTGCTTCACAAAAAATATTAAACAGAACGGCAGTCGCCAGCGCGCCAGCCGGCCCTTTTCCAGGCCGACGGTCCCACCACGACGAGACGAGAACCGCCCCCATGACGCCTGAAGACATCCTGAGCACCTACGGCCCGCGCGAAGCCATGGAATACGACGTGGTCGTGGTCGGCGGCGGGCCGGCCGGCCTGTCGGCAGCGATCCGGCTCAAGCAGCGCGCCGCCGAGGCCGGCAGCGAGGTGTCGGTGGTGGTGCTGGAAAAAGGTTCCGAGCCTGGCGCGCACATCCTGTCGGGCGCGATCATGGACCCGATCGCCCTCAACGAACTGTTCCCCGACTGGAAGGAGCGCGGTGCGCCGCTGAATCAGCCGGTCACCGAAGACGCCTTCATGTTCTTCGGCGAGAACAGCGCGGTGCGCACCCCGAACTGGCTGCTGCCCAAGTGCTTCCACAACGAAGGCAACTACATCGTCAGCCTGGGCAACGTCACCCGCTGGCTGGCCGAGCAGGCCGAGGCCCTCGGCGTGGAGATCTTTCCCGGCTTCCCGGCGGCCGAGGTGCTGTATGCGGAAGACGGCGCGGTGCGCGGCGTAGCCACCGGCAACATGGGTGTCGGCAAGAACGGCGAGCCCACCGAGGCGTTCCAGCTCGGCATGGAGCTGCACGGCAAATACACCATCTTCGCCGAGGGCTCGCGCGGCCACCTGGGCCGCCAGCTGATCGAGAAATTCGCGCTCGCCACAGACAGCGATCCGCAGAGCTACGGCATCGGCATCAAGGAGCTCTGGGAGATCGATCCGGCGCGCCACCAGCCGGGCTTCGCGCTGCACAGCTCCGGCTGGCCGCTGGATGCCGACGTCTACGGCGGCTCGTTCCTGTACCACGCGGAAGACAACAAGGTGGTGGTCGGTTTCGTGGTCGGCCTCGACTACCAGAACCCGTACCTGAACCCGTTCGAGGAGTTCCAGCGCTTCAAGACGCATCCGAACATCCGCTACTACTTCGACGGCGATGAAGCGCACGGCATCAAGCCGGCCCGCCGCATCAGCTACGGCGCCCGCGCGATCACCGCCGGCGGCCTGCTGGCCCTGCCGAAGACGGTGTTCCCCGGCGGCGCGCTGATCGGCTGCGAGGCCGGCTACCTGAATGCCAGCCGCATCAAGGGCAGCCACGCCGCGATCAAGACCGGCATGCTGGCGGCCGAGGCCGCGTTCGACGCGCTGTCCGCCGGCCGGCAGCACGACGAACTCACCGCCTACCCCGAAGCCTTCAAGACCAGCTGGCTGTGGGAAGAGCTCAACAAGGCGCGCAACTTCAAGCAGTGGTTCAAGCGCGGCCGCACCGTTGGCACGGTGATGACCGGCGTCGAGCAGTTCCTGCTGGGCGGCAACATCCCCTGGACCATCCACCGCCGCGAGGCCGACCATGCCCGCCTGAAGCCGTCGTCCGACTTCAAGCCCAAGGTCTACCCGAAGGCCGACGGCCGGCTCACCTTCGACAAGCTCTCCAGCGTGTTCGTGAGCAACACCAACCATGCCGAGGACCAGCCGGCGCACCTCACCCTCAAGGACCCGACGGTGCCGACGCGCATCAACCTGCCGGAGTTCGCTGGGCCCGAGCAGCGCTACTGCCCGGCCGGCGTCTACGAGTACGTGGCCGACGAGGCCGCCGAAGGCAAGAACCGGCTGCAGATCAACGCCCAGAACTGCGTGCACTGCAAGACCTGCGACATCAAGGACCCGACGCAGAACATCGTCTGGGTGACGCCCGAGGGCGGCGGCGGGCCGAACTACTCGGGCATGTGACGCACGCAACGAGCCGGGTACTCCCCGGCTTTTTCGTGCGCCGGCCCATTCCCTCCCGTGGCATTCGGCTGCGCGCGCTACTCAAAAACCCCGATGGCGCCGGGCGATACGGTTTCGATAATGTTCCGCTGGCACAACCGGAGACACAACATGAATACCAAGCCCCTGAACCACGGTGCCCCGCGCCCCCGACGCGCGCTGCTGTCCGCAGCCACGATCGCCCTGCTGGCCGCGTTCGGCACCCTGGCGCCGCACATGGCGCAGGCCCAGACCATGCTGAAGATCGGCTATGCCACCGCCAAGGATTCGCACTACGGCGTCGGCTCGACCGCCTTCTGCGACGAGGTCGAGCGCGGCACCCAGGGGCGCTACAAATGCCAGCATTTCGCCAACTCGGCCCTCGGCGGCGAGCGCGAGCAGATCGAGGCGCTGCAGCTGGGCACGCTCGACCTGCTCAACACCTCCACCGGCCCGGTCGGCAACTTCGTGCCCGAGATGCGGGTGGTCGACCTGCCCTTCCTGTTCCGCGACTACGCCCATGCCCGCAAGGTGCTCGACGGCCCGATCGGCCAGAACATGCTGGCCCAGTTCCCCAAGCACGGCCTGGTGGCGCTGGCCTGGACCGAGAACGGCTTCCGCCAGATGACCAACAGCAAGCGCGACATCGTCAAGCCGAGCGACGCCGCCGGCCTGAAGATGCGCACCATGGAGAACAAGGTGCACATGGAGGGCTACCGCACCTTCGGCATCCTGCCCACGCCGATGGCCTTCCCGGAACTGTTCGGCGCGATGCAGCAGGGCACGGTCGACGGCCAGGAGAACCCGATCCCGGTGATCCTGTCGGCCAAGTTCGCGCAGGTGCAGAAGCACCTTTCGATGACCAACCATGTGTATTCGCCCGCCCTGCTGCTGATCTCGCCGCGCACCTGGGACCGGGTCTCGGCCGCCGACAAGGCGGTCTTCCTGGAAGCCGCCAGGAAGGGAGCCGCGGCCCAGCGCAAGAAGGTCAACGACGACGAGGACCAGGGCATCGCGCAGCTGGAGAAGGCCGGCATGACCGTCACCCGCAACGTCGATGCGGCCGCCTTCCGCGAGGCGATCAAGCCGGCCTATGTGAGCTATGCCAAGGAATTCGGCGCCGACAAGATCAAGCAGATCCAGGACA